>CBDULG010000013.1:0-20142 GCA_965367985.1 uncultured Rhodocyclaceae bacterium | reverse complement strand
ATCGCGCAGGCCGGCCGCGGCGCGCTGATCAGGCTGTACCGCCCGCAGACCGGCCGCGATCTGCTCGCCCAGCTCACCAACGACGCCACCGCGCCGCGCCCGGCGGTCAAATGGGATCCGCGCCTGTTCGGCGTTGGTGCGCAGATCCTGCGCGAACTCAATGTCGGCAAGATGAAGCTGCTCGCCAGCCCGCGACGCATCCCGAGCATGGCGGGCTTCGGCCTCGAAGTGACCGGCTACGTGCCGACCGACGACCTCGATACCGCCTAAGCTGAACCTGGAAAAACCTATGCCACGCTTTGAAAACATCATCGAAATCGCCCCCGACCTCAACGGCGAGGGTCTGCGCATCGGCCTTGTCATGGCCCGCTTCAATCAGGACGTGTGCGAGGGGCTGCTGTCGTCGTGTATCGCCGAGCTCAAACGCCTCGGCGTCGCCGATCAGGACATGCTGATCACCACCGTGCCGGGCGCGCTGGAGATTCCGCTGGTACTGCAAGCACTCGCCGACAGCGAAGACTACGACGCGCTGGTGGCGCTCGGCGCGGTGATTCGCGGCGACACCTATCACTTCGAGATCGTCTCCAACGAGATGGCCGCTGGCATCAACCGGGTCGGCCTCGATACCGGCCTGCCGATCGCCAATGGCGTGCTGACCACCGACGACGACGATCAGGCGCTCGCACGCATGCATGAAAAGGGCACCGACTGCGCCCGCGCGGCCGTCGAAATGGTGCATCTGTTGCGTGCGGTCGAGGCATGAGCAGCAAATCGGCGCGCCGCCGCGCGCGCGAACTGGCGCTGCAGGGGGTCTACCAGTGGCTGCTGTCGGGCAGTGAAATCGCCCCAATCGAAGACCAGGCGGCGCAGGCCGCGGCTTACGAGAAGGCCGACGCGGCGCTCTTCAAGGTACTGCTGCGCGGCACGATCCACCGTGCCAACACGCTCGAAGCGCACTTCGCGCCATTCCTCGATCGCAGCGTGGCCGAGTTGTCGCCGATCGAGCGCGCCGCGCTATTGCTCGGCACCTTCGAATTGGCCGAACAGATCGACGTGCCCTACAAGGTGGTGATCAACGAGGCCATCGAACTGACCAAATCGTTCGGCGGCACCGACGGTCACCGCTTCGTCAATGGCGTGCTCGACAAGGTCGCCGGGCAATTGCGGGCGGCCGAGGTCGCGGCGCGCAAGGCCGGCCGCTGAGGGCAGTCAGGCTCACGCCCGGCTTGCTGAATGCGAAAACCGGCACTGAGGCCGGTTTTTTTCTTTTCAGCGCTCCTCCGTATCACGCACGCGATCGCCGGGCATGAAGTCGCCGGGCGTTGGCAGCGGCGTGCTCGGCACCGCCATGTCTTCCGGCTTGATCTGCTCGGTAAAGCCGTCGAGCGAAGCCATCAAGCTCACATCGCGATGCGCCACCGGCTTGCTTAGCAGATAACGGGCGGTGAGCCGCGCGAGCGCGACAAGCGCATCGCGGTGGGTACGTTCGTATCCATGCGAGGCGTCGGCGCCAAAGCCGATCAGCGCGGTGCGGATATCGTTGCCCGCTTCCACGGCGGCCGCGCTGTCGCTGCGATAGAAACGGAAGACGTCGCGGCGGTGCGGAATGTCGTACTTCTCGGCGATGCCGATCAGCTTGCGCGTCAGGTGATAATCGAAGGGCCCGCTCTGATCCTGCACACAGATGGTCACCGCTTGCTCGTCGGTATTCTGGCCGGGCGCACCGATGGCGATGTCGAGACTGAGCATTTCGGCAATGTCGCCATGAAGCGCAGCCGAGGCGCCGGAGCCGACTTCTTCGGTGATGGTGAACAGCGGATGTACGTCCACCGGCGGCACCAGCCCCTGATCCTGTACCGCCTTGCACACCGTCAGCAGCGCGGCCACGGCGGCCTTGTCGTCGAGGTAGCGCGAGGTGATATAACCGCTCGGGCAAATCTCGGGGTTGGGGTCGAAGGCGATGAAATCGCCCACCCGCAGGCCGGCCGCGTCGAGATCGGCGGCATTGCGCGCGTGCACGTCGGCGCGCACTTCGACATGGTCCCAACCACTCGGCTGGGTGTCGACCGCATCACCAAACGCGTGGCCCGAGGTCTTGAGCGGCAGGCAGGTGCCACGCACTTGCCTGCTGTCGGTAAAGATCGTCAGACGGCCGCCTTCGGCGAAACGCGATGACCAGTGGCCGATCGGCACCACGCCGAGACGGCCGTTTGGCTTGATCTCGCGCACCATCGCACCGAGCGTGTCCAGATGGGCGACGATGGCCCGCGCCGGGCGCGGCTCGCGGCCTTTGAGGGTGGCGCGGATCGCCCCTCGACGCGTCATCTCGAACGGTATTTTCATCACCTGCAACTGGCGCGCCGTGTAACGCGCCACCGCGTCGGTGAGACCGACCGGACTGGGGATGGAAAGCAGCTGGAGCAGGGTTTCTTCGAGATAGTCGTAGTCGAGGTTCACATCATTCATTCACGCACTCCCGCCTTTTTCGGCAATCGGGTTCGGGGAAAGAGCAGATCAATGAAGCGCTCGGCGGTCGGCTGCGGCTCGTGATTGGCCAGCCCGGGGCGCTCGTTCGCTTCGATGATCACGTAGTCCGGTTCGGTCACCTCGGGCACGATGAAGTCGAGGCCGGTCACCGGAATGTCGAGTTCGCGCGCCGCCGCTTCGGCCGCTTCGATCAGCGTTGGATGCAGCGTGTCGGTGACGTCGTGGATGGTGCCGCCGGTATGCAGGTTGGCCGTATTTCGCACCACGAGTTCCTCGCCAGCCGCCAGCACGGAATCGAGGGCGTGACCCTGTCGTTCGACGCAACGCCGCGTTTCGTCGTCGAGCGGGATCGCCGATTCGCCCGCGGTCGCCGCCTGCCGCCGCCGGCTTTGCTTCTCGATCAGCGCCTCGACGCTGCGCTGGCCGTCGCCGACCACCACCGGTGGCCGGCGCACCGCCGCCGCAACCACGCGATAGTCGATGACGACCACGCGCAGATCGGTCCCGCGGCAGTATTGCTCGATCAGCACGCGGTCGCAGAACTGGCGCGCGCGTTCGATGGCCGCGCTCAACTCGTCGGCGGTTGTGACATCGACGCTGATCCCGCGGCCCTGCTCGCCCTCCACCGGCTTGACCACCACGGCCCCGTGCCGGGCAAGAAATTCCGCGTCGGAGGTCGAGCCGTCGGCGAGCCACTGCGCTGGCACATGCAGTCCGATTTCGCGCAGCAGTTTGAGCGTCACACATTTGTCCTGGCAGCGGCTCATGGCGATCGCCGTGGTCAGTTCGGTGAGCGATTCACGGCACACCAGGCTGCGCCCGCCGAGAGTGAGGCGGAAATAGCCGTTGGCGGCGTCGAGCACTTCGACATGAATGCCGCGCTTGCGCGCCTCGATAGTGATCAGCCGCGCATATGGGTTGAGATCGTCTTCATCATCCGCGGGCTGGGTGAACAGCGTTTCGTTGATCGCATTGCGTCGCTTCACCGAAAACACCGAGATGCGCTGGAAGCCGAGCTTTTCGTACAGCGCGATGGCCTGCGCATTGTCGTGCATCACCGACACGTCCATCCAGTTGCGCCCGCGCGCCTGGAAGTGTTCGGCCAGATAGCGCACCAGCGCCTCGCCGACGCCGGGATGCGCAGCCTGCGGCGTCACCGACAGCGCCCACAGACTGCTGCCGTGCTGAGGGTCGTCGAAAGCTTCGAGATGATCCAACCCCATCGCCACACCGATGATCTCGCCGTTGCTGCGGTTCTCCGCCAGCGCCCACGTGATACGCCGGTCGGCGCGCTGCTGCCATACCGCCGCCGCGTCCACCGGCACCATCTTGCGGCTGCGGTAGAGCGCATTGATTGCCGCCACGTCGCTACGCGTGCGCAGGCGGCGCAAGGTGAAACCGCTGCGCGTGGCGCGGCGCGGATGATAGCCACCGAGTTGCAGGCGAAACACTTCCGACGGATCGACGAACAGTTGCTGCGGCGCCTGCGCGACGACGACATGCGGCCGCTCGACGTAGAAGGCGATGTCGCGCTGGCCCGGCCGTTCGGCGAGTAATTCGGCCACCAGCGGCTCGACCTCGGCATAGGTCTGCGCCGGAATCCATCGCCCCCAGCCGCAATCGATTACCACATTGGCGGGCATCTCCTGCTTGTCGGGTTGCCCGTCGGAGGGGTGCCGCGGTTGGCTGCCGGAGCGCAGAGCACGCGTCGCGTGTTTTTGGATTCGCGCCATCGTCTTATGCCAGGTGGGTTTGCAGCCACCACTCGAGCAAGCCGAGCTGCCACAATTTGGAGCCGCGCAGCGGCGTGATGTGCGCATCCGGATCGGCCAGCAAGCGATCGACATACGCCGGTGAAAACAGCCCGCGTTCGCGTGCCGCGCGGCTGTGCAAGGCGTCGCGCACGGTGTCGAGCACCGAGCCTTGCAGATACTTCAGGCCGGGCACGGGAAAATAGCCCTTCGGCCGGTCGATGACTGCGTCTGGAATCACTTTCCGCGCGGTTTCCTTGAGTACGCCCTTGCCGCCAAAAGCAAGCTTGTGGCGCGCCGGGATGCGCGCCGCGAATTCCACGAGTTCGTGATCGAGAAAGGGCACGCGCGCCTCCAGGCCGAAGGCCATGGTCATGTTATCGACCCGCTTCACGGGGTCGTCGACGAGCATGATGGTCGTGTCGAGTCGCAACGCCTTGTCAACCGCATCGTCCGCCCCCGGCATGGCAAAGTGGTCGGCGACCAACTGCGCGCTGAAATCGTCACCGTGCCAGTGTGGCTGCACCAGCTCGCGATACTCGGCGTACTCGCGGTCGCGGAAGGCGGCCAGATAGTCGCGCACCGGATCGGTGCTGCCGGCGAGTTTGGGATACCAGTGGTAACCGCCGAACACCTCGTCCGCCCCCTGTCCGCTCTGCACCACCTTGCTGTGGCGCGACACCGCCTCGGAGAGCAGGTAGAAGCCGATGCAGTCATGACTGACCATCGGCTCGCTCATCGCCTCGATGGCTTCGGGCAGGCGCTGCAGCAACTGTGCCTCGGGCACGAAAATGCGTTCGTGACGCGTGCCGAAACGGTCCGCGACGATCTGCGCGTACTCGAACTCGTTGCCCTTTTCGCCGCCCACGTCCTCGAAGCCGACGTTGTAGGTGTGCAGATCGCGCACCCCGGCTTCTGCCATCAAGCCGACGATCAGGCTCGAATCGACACCGCCCGAAAGTAATGCGCCGACCGGCACGTCGGCCACCAGGCGGCGCTTCACGGCGGCGCGCAACTGCGCAATCAGCAAGTCACACCAGTCATCGAAGCTGCGTTGCTCGTCCTCGGCGGTGCGCGTGGTTGCCAGTGACCAGAACACCTGCTCTTCGCGCCGCCCGTCGGCGTCGATCGTCATCAGGGTACCCGGGGCGAGTTTGCGCACGCCGCGCAACAAGGTGTAGGGCGCTGGCACCACCGCGTGGAACGACAGATAGCTGTTGAGCGCGAGCGGGTCGATCGCGCGATCGACGCCGCCCGCCTGAAGCAGGGCCGGCAGGGACGAGGCGAAGCGCAATGCGCCGTCGACTTCGGTGTAGTAAAGCGGCTTGATGCCCAGCCGGTCGCGGCCGAACACCAACTTGCCGCTGTCGCGCTCCCACAGCGCGAAGGCGAACATGCCATTGAGGCGCCGCACGAAATCCAGCCCCCAGGCGTGATAAGCCTTGAGGAGCACTTCGGTGTCGCTATGGGAGTAGAAACGGTAACCGTGGCCTTCGAGTTCGCGCCGCAGCTCGGGGTGGTTGTAGATCGCACCGTTGAAGACGATGCCAAGGCCGAGCGCCGGATCGAACATCGGCTGTTGCGCGGCATCCGACAGGTCCATGATCTTCAGCCGGCGATGACCAAGGGCGCGCCCCAACTGGGCATGCATGCCGGCGCCATCGGGCCCGCGCCGTTGCTGCGCATCGACCATCCGCTGCAGCGCTGCCATGTCGGGCAGTTTTCCGTCAAACCTGATCTCACCGGCGATGCCGCACATGCAGTCTCCTAGGTCAATTGCGCACTGGCGGCAGATGGCGATACGCGGTCACTTCAGCGCTTGCCAAGCGCCTGCGCAACATCTGCATGTAACCGGGCACGCGCAACGGAAGCCATGCCGGGCATTCTAACAAACCCATCTTGTGCATATGTTTCGGGCTGTGAGCGCCAAGCACATCGCGCAGCGTGGTCCGCCTGCCGCGCTTGGAGCGATTGCGCGCCACCGCTATGCTTGCGCCCGAGCCAACCGAGGATCGCCATGACGTCAGAGTTCGATCTGATCCGCGACTATTTCTCGCGCACCACGCGCCATACCGACCTGGCCGGCGGCGACGACGCCGCGCTTATTCGCCCGGCCGAAGGTCATCAACTGGTGATCGCCGCCGACATGCTGGTCGAGGGGCGCCATTTTGTCGCTGACGCCGACCCGCAATCGATCGGCTGGAAAAGTCTCGCCGTGAACGTGTCGGACATCGCCGCGATGGGCGCCACCCCGCGCTGGGCGCTGCTCTCGCTGGCGCTTCCGAAGATCGACCCACACTGGCTACGCGAATTCGCACACGGCTTCTATGAATGCGCCGACGCCTATGGCGTGGACCTGGTCGGCGGCGACACGACGCGCGGGCCGCGTAACCTGAGCGTGACAATTTGTGGTGAAGTGCCGGCTGGTACGGCGGTGCGGCGCGACGGTGCACGCGTCGGCGACGCGTTGTGGGTGTCGGGCCAGCCGGGGCGTGCGGCGCTGGCGCTCTGGCATTTGCGCGATGCGCTCCCGCTCGATACCGGCCATCGCGAGAACTGCCTGCTGGCCTTGCACCGCCCCCAAGCGCGCGCCGCGCTCGGGACGCGTTTGCGCGGTCTCGCCAGTGCAATGCTCGATGTCTCCGACGGTCTGCTCGGCGACCTGGGGCACATTCTCGACGCCAGCCGGGTCGGCGCCGCGTTGTTTGCCGAGGCGCTGCCGCTGCGCGCGCTGATAGATGCCTGTGGCGATGTGGCGCAAGCGCAGCGCGCCTGCCTGAGCGGCGGAGACGACTACGAACTGCTGTTCAGCGCGCCGCCTGAAAGATGCGACGCGGTGCGCGCGCTGGGCGATTCACTCGGCCTGCCGCTGCATCGCATTGGCGTTATCGTGCCGCCCGGCGAGGGCCTCACGCTGCGCGACGATGTCGGCACAGCCCATCCGCTGGCGCGCGACGGCTTCGATCACTTTGCGGCCGAACGCTGAGCGCGACGCGCCTATACTGCCCATTCACTTCATTGTCGGCAATTCGATGCGTCCTACCGTCCGCTTCCTGCTCGCCCATCCGGCGCATTTCGTCGCCCTCGGTTTCGGCTCGGGACTGTCGCCCGTGGCCCCGGGCACTGCCGGCACGCTGGCCGCCTGGCTGCTCTATCCGGTGCTGCGCGCACCCTTGGCCGACAGTGGTTTTTTACTGTTGCTGATGGTCGGTTTCATCTATGGCATCGTCGCCGCGGATCGAACCGGAACCGCGCTGGGCGCCTCGGACCACGGCGCGATCGTGTGGGATGAAATGGTGCCATTTTGGCTGGTGCTCTTTTTCACGCCGCCGGCGCTGGTCTGGCAAGGCGCGGCATTCGTGCTCTTTCGCATCTTCGACATCGTCAAACCGCCACCGATCGGCTGGGCCGATCGCCGCGTCAAGGGCGGTTTCGGTGTCATGCTCGACGATGTCATCGCCGCAGGCTACACCTTGCTCGTTCTCGCCCTCGCGGCGCGCCTGCTGGCCCCCTGAAATGGACCGCGAACTCGAACAGCTCGCCGTGCAAACAGGCCAGTGGCTGCTGGAACGCGGCTGGTACCTGACCACGGCGGAATCATGCACGGGCGGCGGCATTGCCGCTGCGGCGACATCGGTCAGCGGTAGCTCGGCGTGGTTCGACTGCGCCTTTGTCACCTACTCCAACGTCGCCAAGATGCGCCTTCTCGATGTGCCTGCGGCGACACTCGAGGGCGACGGCGCGGTCAGCGAAACCGTGGTCGATTGCATGACGCGGGGCGCGCTCGCATACAGCAATGCACAGGTCGCCGTGGCGGTCTCGGGCGTGGCAGGCCCGACTGGCGGCAGCGCAGCGAAACCGGTCGGCATGGTGTGCTTTGCCTGGCGCTGGCCCGACCGTCCGGCGCTGTGCGAAACCCTTGTTTTCAAAGGCAATCGGGCCGAAATTCGGCGCCAGGCCGTAATCCATGCGCTGCGCGGAATTTGGCACGAACATGCTTGAACCGGCGTGTGCGCGAAACCACGCACCAGCAAACTCTATGCCATAATTCTCGGCGACAACTTGCAAGGAAATCCCGAATGGATGACAACAAGGCCAAAGCCCTTACCGCCGCGCTCGCACAAATTGAAAAACAGTTCGGCAAGGGTTCGATTATGCGCATGGGCGACGGGCAGGTCATGCGTGACATCGAGGTCGTATCGACCGGCTCGCTGGGCCTCGATATCGCCCTCGGTCTGGGCGGCTTGCCGCGTGGTCGAGTGATTGAAGTGTACGGGCCGGAATCGTCGGGCAAGACCACGCTTTCGCTGCAGGTGATCGCCGAAGTCCAGAAACTCGGCGGCGCCGCGGCCTTCGTCGATGCCGAACACGCGCTCGATGTCGGCTATGCGGAAAAGCTCGGCGTCAACATCGACGACCTGCTCATTTCCCAGCCCGATACCGGCGAACAGGCGCTGGAAATCACCGACATGCTGGTACGCTCGGGCGGCGTGGACATCGTTGTGATCGACTCGGTCGCGGCGCTCACGCCGAAAGCCGAGATCGAAGGCGAGATGGGCAATCAACTCCCCGGCCTGCAGGCTCGGCTGATGTCGCAGGCCTTGCGCAAACTGACCGCCAACATCAAGCGCACCAACACCATGGTGATCTTCATCAATCAGATCCGCATGAAGATCGGCGTGATGTTCGGCAGCCCGGAAACCACGACCGGCGGCAATGCGCTCAAGTTCTATGCCTCGGTGCGCATCGATATCCGCCGTATCGGCACGATCAAGAAGGGCGACGAGGTGACCGGCTCGGAAACCCGCTGCAAGGTGGTGAAGAACAAGGTGGCCCCGCCGTTCAAACAGGCGCACTTCGACATCCTTTACGGCTCCGGTATTTCACGCGAGGGCGAGATCATCGACCTCGGCGTCGAGGCCAAGATCGTGGACAAGGCCGGCGCCTGGTATTCGTACAACGGTGACAAAATCGGCCAGGGAAAAGACAATACACGCGAATTCCTCAAGGGCAATCCGGCGCTCGCGCGCGAAATCGAAAACAAGGTGCGCGACAGCTACGGTCTGGCGCCGCTCCCGCCGCGCGAGGAAACCACCGAGGCGCCGACCGAAGCCTGATGCGCGCATGAGCGATGCTCTCAAGGCGCGGGCCCTTCGGCTGCTTTCGATGCGCGAACACAGTCGCGCCGAACTGGCGCGCAAACTTGGCGCGAACGCAGACGGTGCGGCGCTCGCCACATTGCTCGACCGGCTCGAAGCGCTCGATCTGCTCTCCGATGCGCGCTTCGCCGAAAGCTATGTTCGCAGCCGCCAAGCCCGCTTGGGCACTGCCCGCCTGCGCCTCGAGCTGAAACAGCGCGGCGTTTCCGACGCGATCGCCGAAGCGGCCTTGGCATCGGCAACCGAGGCGGACGATGCCAGCCGCGCACACGCGGTGTGGCAACAGAAATTCGGCACCCTGCCGGCCGACGCACGCGAATGGGCCAAACAGGCGCGATTCCTTCAAGGGCGCGGTTTCGCCGCCGATATCATTCACAGAATATTGAAAGACCGCCACGATGAGTCTGCTTGAGGTCACCGGGCTACACAAGAAATACAAGTCGCGCACCGTGGTGCACGATGTCGCGTTCGACGTCGATATTGGTGAAGTGGTCGGACTACTCGGGCCCAATGGCGCTGGCAAGACGACCTGTTTCTACATGATCGTCGGCCTCGTGGCTGCCGACGGCGGCGAAATCACCCTCGATGGCGCGCGCCTCACACACTTGCCGATTCACGCGCGGGCGCGCCTCGGCTTGTCTTACCTGCCACAGGAGATGAGCGTGTTTCGCAAGCTCACGGTCGAGGAAAACATTCGCGCCGTGCTCGAACTGCAAGGAACCAAGAACAAGGACATCAACACCCGCCTCGAGGAACTGCTCGGCGAACTGGGCATCGCCCATCTGCGCGACAACGTATCGATCTCCCTGTCGGGAGGCGAACGGCGCCGATGTGAAATCGCCCGCGCGCTGGCCACTTCGCCGCGATTGATTCTGCTCGACGAGCCGTTCGCCGGCGTCGACCCGATTGCCGTACTCGATATCCAGAAGATCATCCGCTACCTCAAGGAACGCGGAATCGGCGTCTTGATTACCGACCACAACGTGCGCGAAACGCTGGGCATATGCGACCGCGCTTTTATCATCAACGCCGGCGAGGTACTGGCCAGCGGCACCTCGGCCGACATCGTGCAGAACGACCAGGTGCGGCGCGTGTATCTGGGTGAGCATTTCAGTCTCTGACGCCCGGCCACTCCGATGAAACCGACGCTTCAGCTCAAACTCTCGCAGCACCTGACGCTCACGCCGCAACTGCAGCAGTCGATAAAGTTGCTCCAGTTATCGACGATCGAGTTGAATCAGGAAATTGAGCGCGCACTACTCGACAATCCGTTGCTCGAGCGCGAAGACGAAGATTTCGTTAGCACCGACGCGCCCGCAGACGCCACGCGCGAAACGGCGTCCGATAGCGACACCGCGGCAGAGAGCAACGGCGAGGCGGACTCCGCCTTCGACAGTGTCGCCGACTACGTCAACGTGAGCAGCGGAAGTGGCACGCGGCGCGATGACGATGACGACGACAGCGACTTTCAGTCGTTCCATGCGGCCGAAGTTTCGCTGCGCGAACATCTCGACCAGCAGGTCGCGCTGACACCGCTCTCCGACCGCGATCGCGCGCTGGTGCGATTGCTTATCGAAGGGCTGGACGACGATGGCTACCTCACCCAGCCGCTGGACAGCCTGCTGGAAATGTTCGACGAGGAAAGCGAAGTCACCCTCGACGATTTGCAAATAGCGCTGCACTACCTTCAGCACCTCGATCCGCCCGGCGTCGGTGCGCGCTCGCCGGCGGAGTGCCTTGCGCTGCAGCTGCGCGGTCTGCGGGCCGACGAAACGCACGCGCTTGCCACATGCATTGTTCGGGATCATCTCGAGTTGCTGGCACAGCGCGACTTCGTGCGCCTGCGCCGGGCGCTGCAATGCTCCGAAGACGCATTGCGCGAAGCGCACGCACTCATTTGCCGCCTCAATCCGCGGCCCTGCGCGCGCTTCGCCACCAGCGACACGCGCTATGTCATTCCCGATGTGGTGGTGCGCAAACGCCACGGGCGCTGGAGCGCCATGCTCAACCCGGACGCCATGCCGCGCCTCAAGGTCAACGCGCTTTATGCGCAGCTGCTGCAACAGAATCGCGGCAACAACGGCGACCTGGGCGGGCAGCTTCAGGAAGCGAAATGGCTGATCAAGAACGTCCAGCAGCGCTTCGACACGATCCTGCGTGTCGCGCAGTCCATCGTTGACCAACAGCGCCAGTTCTTCGATCATGGAGAGGTAGCGATGCGTCCACTCACCCTGAGGGAAATCGCAGACGAACTGGAGTTGCACGAGTCGACAATCTCCCGCGTCACCACCCAGAAGTACATGTCCACGCCACGCGGCGTACTGGAGTTTAAATATTTCTTCGGCAGCCATGTTTCGACCGATACCGGCGGCGCCGCCTCATCGACGGCCATCCGGGCGCTGATCCGTCAGCTGGTCGAAGCCGAGGACAGCAGAAAGCCTCTTTCCGACTCGAAAATCGCAGATTTACTCGGCCAGCAGGGCATGGTTGTGGCACGTCGCACGGTGGCAAAATACCGTGAGGCGCTCAGCATCCCGCCGGTCAGCAAGCGCAAGACGATCTGATAACAGGAGCGATCATGAATCTGAACATCACTGGACACCATGTG
Organism: uncultured Rhodocyclaceae bacterium; assembly: GCA_965367985.1. Lineage (GTDB taxonomy): Bacteria > Pseudomonadota > Gammaproteobacteria > Burkholderiales > Rhodocyclaceae > Nitrogeniibacter. Next base: position 8,137 of record CBDULG010000013.1, on the reverse strand, counting down.
GAAGTCACCCCGGCCATCCGCGATTACGTCGGCAGCAAGCTCGACCGCGTGATTCGCCACTTCGACAACGTCACCAGCGCGAGCGTCATCCTGTCCGTAGAAAAACTTGCGCAGAAGGCGGAGGTCACTTTGCATGTACGAGGCAAGGACATCTTTGCCGAAAGCCAGGATGAGGACATGTACGCAGCGATCGACCTGATGACCGACAAGCTCGATCGACAGGTACTCAAGTACAAACGCAAGATGCAGGACCACAATCACGAGGCACTGAAACATCAAAGTCCGACCGAGATGTGAAATCCTGCCGCGCCACCCGGACCGCAGCTTGCGGCTATAATGTGACCATCACACTGAATGAAATTCGCCCCAATGCTGCGGCCGTACTGGCCTTTAACGGCGGCACGGCCGACGACGTTTCCATGAACCTTATTGCCTCCCTCCTTTCCCCCGAAAACGTACTTGTCGGTCTCGACGCCAGTAGCAAGAAACGTGTTTTCGAGCAGGCTGGCCTGATGTTCGAGAATCACCAGGCGATCGCCCGCAGCACCGTTTTCGACAGCCTGTTCGCACGCGAACGCCTCGGTTCAACCGGACTCGGTCAGGGCGTGGCGATTCCACACGGCCGCATCAAGGGCCTCAAGGAAGCGACCGGCGCGGTCATCCGGCTTGCAAACCCGATTCCGTTCGATGCCCCCGACGGAAAACCGGTCAGTTTGCTGTTTATCCTGCTGGTCCCCGAACAGGCGACCGAACAGCATCTTCAGTTGCTCTCGGAGCTGGCGCAATTGTTCAGCGACGCCCAGTTCCGCGAGCGCATTGCCGCGGCGAAAGACGCCGCCGCCGTCCACGCGCTGTTCGTCACCTGGGGTGCCCATGCGCCAGACGAGCCTCACCCGGCTCTTTGACCGGCACCGCGAACGGCTTCAGCTTTCTCACATTGGCGGCAGCCTCGAGCGTACGCTCGCCATTTCGCAAGACCGAATCTGGCCAGCGGACCTCGTCGGCCACCTCAACCTCATACACCCTGACCGCTTTCAGATTCTCGGCGCCGCCGAACTAGACTGGGCGCGGCGCCAATCTGCCGACAAGGTCGCCCACCATGTGCGCGAGATTCTTTCGGCACGCCCACCCGGAATCATCGTCGCCGACGGCTGTGAAGTGCCGGATATTATCGCGCGCCAATGTCGTCAGGAGGACGTGGCGCTGTTCACCTCACCCCTTCCGGCGGCCAGTGTCGTCGATCTGCTGCGCATCTATCTCTCGCGCGAACTGGCTGAACGTACTTCGCTGCACGGCGTTTTCATGGACGTGCTCGGCATTGGCGTATTCATCACCGGCGACTCGGGCGCCGGCAAGTCCGAACTGGCGCTCGAGTTGATCTCGCGCGGCCAAGGGCTCGTCGCCGACGACATGGTCGAATTTTCGCGCATCGCCCCGCAGGTGCTCGAAGGGCGCTGTCCGGAGTTATTGAAGAATTTTCTCGAAGTGCGCGGCATCGGCATTCTCAACATCCGCACAATTTTCGGCGAAACAGCCTGCCGCCGCAAAATGCGCCTCAACCTGATCGTGTATCTGCAGCGCCGCCTGCCGGGCGACGATGACCCGGCTCGCCTGCCAGTTGAGCGGGAGACCCAGGAGATCCTTGGCGTGCCGGTGCGCAAAATGATTCTGCCCGTGGCGGCCGGACGCAACCTCGCTGTACTGCTCGAGGCGGCGGTACGCGCTACGATTCTCGAGCTGCGCGGCATCGATTCGGCGCAGGAATTCATCGCCCGTCAACGGGATCTGCTCGACGCCGACAATCCGGAATAGGCCCGACCCCAACGCAATAAAAAAAGGCGCCATCGCGCCTCCCATTCTTGCGACAACGAGGCCCTGGCTCGATCAGACGATCTCGTAAAACACCAGGTCGCGCTCGACCTCCAGTGCCGAGAAGCCGCAGCCAATGCGCCCCTGTCCAGCGAGCAGCACTTCACCACGCCGCACACATTGCTCACCGCCATCGCTCGACACGAAAGTGCCGTTGGTACTTTGATCGACCAGAAAGAAGCCTTCGCGGCGACGTTCGATGCGCGCATGCTGGCGCGAGGTGCGCGGATCGATTACCACCACGTCGTTGCCCATCTCACGCCCCAACAGCAGAATCGGGCGCAACTCCTCCACCAGATGCACATCCTGCTGGTGGCGAATCCGCAGACGCTGAGACACACGCGCCGCGGGCGGCACCGAAGTCGCCATGCCGGCGCGCCCCGCCAAGGCATACACTGGCCACTCGAACCCTTCGACACTGAGACCGTGTTCGTCGCGCTCACGAATGAAGTGACGCGAGCCTGAGGAGAGCAGCAAAACAGTCGCGCCGCTGATGAGCGCCTGCCCGGCGTGCGCCATCCCCGCCAGGCGCATCGCCACCGCAAGGGCCTCGCCAGTCGGCGGCTCGTCGGACTCCATGACACCGAAGTGCAGGCCAATGCGAATCCCCAGGCGCACACCGCGCACGGGCGGCAGGCTGGCGACACGTTCGATCATCTCGTTGGCGGCCAGCACGGCACCATCGCAACGCTCGAAGGTCGCGCAGATTTCGTCGCATGCGCGGCGCAGGACTTCGCCGCCTTGCGCATCGACGGCGCGCTCGATGCGATTCATGCTGCGTTCGACGGCTTGGTTTGCCTCGGCCTCGCTCAACAGGGCCGCCAGACGCTCTTCGCCGACCAACTCGGCATACATTACGCAAACGTTTCGTTGTTGAGTCATGACGGCTTGTGTGATTTCGGCGGCGGCTTGGCGCCATATTTATTTTCGATCGATGGCATGGCGTGTGCAGATCCTGTGCCTAGCGTGCGGCCGGTACCAGGTGAATCTGTCCGAACGCGCTTTCCCCGGCCACGGGCACCGGGACCGCATCGAAGACGACGTCGCCTTCGGCGACCACCGTGCCCGCGCTCAGCCCGCGAAAATCGAACAACTCGCCATCGGCAAGGTGGGACGGAACGACGTTTTGCATTGCGGTGGCGATGGATTCGATGCGTCCGGGGTGTGCGCTGCCCCATTGCTGCAGCATCGACTTGATCTGCCTGCGCTGCGCGTTTTCCATCGAACCACACAGATTGCACGGAATGATCGGATATTCCATGGCACGTGCGAAACGCGCAAGGTCGCGCTCGGCGCAATAGGCCAGCGGGCGGATGACCACGTGGTTTCCGTCGTCACTGACGAGTTTGGGTGGCATTGCCTTGAGGCGGCCGCCGAAGAACATGTTCAGAAACAGTGTTTCGATCATGTCGTCGCGGTGATGGCCAAGCGCAATCTTGGTCGCCCCCAGTTCGCTGGCGGTGCGATAGATGATGCCGCGGCGCAAGCGGGAACACAGCGAGCAGGTGGTCTTGCCTTGCGGAATCTTGTCCTTGACGATGCTATAGGTGTCTTCCGTAACAATGTGGAACTCGACGCCGGTCGATGCAAGGTAGGCGGGCAGCACCTCGTCGGGAAAACCCGGCTGCTTCTGGTCGAGATTCATCGCGATGACTCGAAAATCCACCGGCGCCCGCGCCTTCAGTGCCAGCAGGATCGACAGCAGCGAATATGAATCCTTGCCGCCTGAGACGCACACCATGACGGCGTCGCCATCTTCGATCATGTTGTAGTCCGCGATCGCACTGCCCGCCGCGCGCTCAAGTTTTTTCTTGAGGCGCATGAAGGTGTTGGAATGGCGACCCTCGGTGGCCGTGCCCGTAGCTGTCACGTCAAGCCTTGCAGTCAAACTTCCAAATTATACGCGCGGCGCGGCGCGTCCGAACGCGCACGTCTTACAGATGCGCACTGCGCCCCCCATCCACCGCGAGCACCTGGCCGGTCACGTAAGTCGCGTCGAACAATAAAAACCGCACGGTTCTAGCTATATCGTCCGGAGATCCTTCAGTCTTGAGAAGTGTTTTTTCGACGATGGCCGCCCGTTCACCCGGCGCAAACTGCTCATCCTCGGGCCACAAGACCGCCCCCGGCGAAACGCCGTTGACCCTCACCGCGGGTGACAGTTCTACAGCCATTGCCCGCGTCAGACCCAGCAAACCCGCCTTGGCCGCGCAATACACCGGATAGCGCGGCAAAGGACGCTCGGCGTGAATGTCGATGATGTTCACCACCGCGCCTCCGGACTCACGCAGCGCTGGCGCCGCCGCCTGGATAAGAAACAGGGGCGCCTTGAGGTTGGAGCCAATCAGGTCGTCCCATGCCGCAAGATCGATCGCACCGACAGGCGTGGGTGAAAAAGTGGACGCATTGTTGACCAGCGCGTCGAGCCGGCCGAAACGCGCCAGCACGGCGTCGACAAGCCGCGGCAGTGCCGGCACGTCGAGCAGATCGGCGGCAAACGTCGCAGCCGACCCCGCCCGCACGGCGTTGAACTGTTCGGCGAGTTGCTCAGCCTCGACCCGTGAGCTGCGGTAATGCAGCGCCAAGCACGCGCCGTGGGCATGCAAGTCGCCCGCAATGGCGGCACCCACCCGCCGCGCCGCGCCAGTGACGAGGACGACGGGCGCCTGGGCGATTTCAGTCATCGTCAACCACTCCGCTGGACCATCAGCCTCATCTTTTATCACACCTGAGAGGGGGAACCCCAACCCGGCCAACTCACGACAAGCCGCGTGCAGGCAGGTAGACTCCGATCTCATTTTCTCTCAGGACGGCCACCATGGAGTTGCCGCGACCCTCGGACGACGCCCTGGCACAGAGCAGCGCCTTGAGCGCGTGGATCAAAGCGCGCATCGTGCATGCGGGCGGCTGGATGAGTTTTGCCGATTACATGCATGACGCGCTGTATACGCCCGAGCTGGGATATTACAGCGGCGGGGCGCACAAGTTCGGCGCGGCGGGCGATTTCATTACAGCACCCGAGATCACCCCGCTGTTCGGGCAGGCGCTTGCCGCCCAGATTGCCGAGATCACCGCGCAAGGTGGGGCAGAGGTTTTCGAGGTGGGCGCCGGCACCGGCCATCTGGCGGCTGATCTGCTGCTCGCCCTGGCGGCGCGGGAGCAACTTCCCGAACGCTACCGCATCCTTGAAGTATCGGGGGAATTGCGCGCGCGCCAGCATGAGACCATCGCACGGCGAGCGCCCGCGCTAGCCAGCCGCGTCGAGTGGGTCGAGAACCTGCCTGAGAACTTCGCGGGCGCCGTGGTGGCCAACGAGGTGCTCGACGTGATGCCCGTTCATCTCGTCGTGTGGCGCGACGGCGGTTTATTTGAGCGGGGCGTTGCGATTGGCGACGACGGCGGTTTCGCCTGGGCCGATCGACCGGCGGACGCGCGTTTGCGCACCGCCGCGTCTGCGCTCGGCGTGCCGATGCCGGCGGCTGGCGAATACGTCAGTGAGCTCAATCTCGCCGCGCCCGCGTGGATCGCCGATTGGGCCCCGCGTCTGGCGCGGGGTGCCATTTTGATGATCGATTACGGATACCCGCGCGCGGAATTCTATTTACCCAGCCGCAGCAACGGCACGCTGCTGTGCTACTACCGCCACCATGCGCATGGCGATCCATTTCGGTGGCCCGGGCTCAACGACATAACGGCGTTCGTGGATTTTACCGCTGTGGCGGAAGCCGCTTTCAACGCTGGACTGAGCATTTTCGGCTATGCCACCCAGGCGAGCTTTCTCTTCGACTGCGGCATTCTCGACCGACTTGCCGAGCGTGGCGAGCAAACCGGGCAGGACTACATCCGCGCGTCGCGGGCGGTTCAACGCCTCACCGCGCCACATGAAATGGGCGAACTGGTCAAGGTGCTTGCGGTCGGCAGGGGCATCGCCGAACCGCTGATCGGATTTCGCAGCGGCGACCGCCTGCACCGCCTGTGAACCGGGGCGGGCGGTCGTGCTGGAAGGGTCAGCGCTGACTGCGGTAGACCGATTCCAAGAACGCATCAGCGTCTTCTTCGGCGGCAGGTGAGCTGACCGGTTGATGCGCGCCCGGTTGCGGTGCGACCGCCTCCGGTTGTGGCATCCAGCCCGCGTTCAAGACCTCCTCGTCGTACTGCTCGCCGGCTTCGGCCGGTTTATCTTTCTTTTCCATCTCTTCACCTACCATGTGGGACTGCACGAAAAGCTGCAGCTCCATGCTGACCACGTGCTGCCGCGCGCGCGAGGTAAAATCCCACAATGACAGGGGTTCTTTACACGCGTATTTCCACGATCCACTCGTGAATTCGCTCGGCCACCTGCATCCAGCCGGGTTCGAGCATCATCGCGTGGCCCATGTCTGGAAAGATCTGCGCTTCGACGCCAAACGTCGTACCGGTCATGCTGACCAGCGAGGGCGGGATGATTTGATCGTATTCCGCCCCCAACAGAAGCATGGGCACATCGGCCATCAGCGAGACGTGAGGCAGATTGAACAGCGTCATGTCCCAGATGGCGCGGTGGGATTCGGGGTGAAAATGACGATAGTAGCGCGCCAGTGTCTCGTCGGGAATGTCCTGGTGGAAGAGTGCTTCCTTGAGTGTTTCGGGGTGCGGATGACCGCCGCCGAGCACGTTGTTGAGATCCTGCAGCAACGCCGGTTTGTTCATCATCAGGCCGACGGCCGACGACCACAAACCTTGCGGCGGAACCGACGCCATCAGCACCACCCCAGGTACTGCGGCGCGCTCGAGGTATTTCTGCACCACCATGCCGCCCATCGAATGCCCGATGAGCAGCGGCGTCGATGGCAATGCGGCCATCACCTCGGCGACGTCATTGACGTAATCGTTGATACTGTAGTGGTCGAGGGCGTGCCGGCTGCGGCTTTGGCCGTGGCCGGAGAGCGATAGCGCGTAGGCGGAAAAGCCCGCCTCGGCGAACCACGGCAGGAAGTGTTCATCCCAGCACCATGCCTCGGCATACGCGCCGTGTACAAAAAGCAATGGCACCGGATGCGCATTGCCCTTCGGCGCCCTTGCAATGACTTCAAGGTCGCCGAATCGACTTCGGTTCATCTTTTCCTCCCCCACGCGATTCCACGCCTCTTTATTTTCACCCGCGCGCAACCGCCCGCGGCGTGGACGCCCGAATGCAACTGGATGGGCGTGCATGTTATCAATGCACGGTAACGCATATAACGACAAACTTCCACGCTGGCAGTGCGCATCGCGGCGCCGGCCCGCACCGTACATCCTCGACAATGGCGACCCATGCTACTCAAGTGGTTACTGACAATCGTACTTGTCGTCGCCGTCATCGGCGGCCTTCAGCCGCTTCTTGCCCGCCACCTGCGACTCGGGCGCCTGCCGGGCGACGTCACGCTGCAGCGCGGCGGTCGCCGATGGGTTCTGCCGTTCACCAGCACCGTGCTCATGTCACTGCTTGCCTGGCTGCTCTTGCGCTGGCTGTAGCGGCCGGCCAGCGCGCTCGACACCGGCGCTCGGCGTCAGGATTCAACGCGAGCGCACCGCGAAGTCCACACGGTCGAGTTCTTCGCCGCGCTCGTTGTACAGGGCGAGCCGGCGCAGCCCCGCTTCGGCGACGATCTCGAGTTGGCCCCCGGTGCCGATCCAGCGCCCATCGAGACGCCAGCGCAAGCGCGGATCGGCCTTCGAAGCACGCAAGGCGACGATGCCGCCGCCAGCGGATGGGTGCGCGTCGACGATCTCGCGCGCACGCGGCGCCACGATGCGCGCAACCAGCGGTGGCGGCTCGGACACCGAGATCACCGCGCCGTCAAGAAACCACTCCGGCCGCGCGGCCTCGACCGGCGGTGAAAAGCGCACCACGCGGCGCGTCACGCCCGACGGAATGACACGCTCGGGAGGCCAGATGCCGTCCAGCGCGAGTTGATCAACCAGCCACGCACGCACTTCCAGCAAGGCTGTCGGGCCGGTTTCCATCCACACCGCGATGCTCACTTCCGCATTGCTGCCGACGGCCCATGCCGAATGTCCGGCGGACACGGGAGCCGCCCACACCACAGGGAACAGATCGGTCGCCACGAAGGCGGCCGGCGCAGATACGAGCGCCTCCACCGGCTCGCGCTCGCCCGGCCGACGAAAGGCTGGCTGCCATTCACCGCCGATCGCCAGCGCACGGGCGAGCGTTGCCAGCGTGGTGAGATCGAGTGGTGCGGCTGCCCAAGCGTCGCCCCGCGTCAAATCGGACAGCACGACACCGATG
>CBDULG010000012.1:0-21100 GCA_965367985.1 uncultured Rhodocyclaceae bacterium | reverse complement strand
CGGTCATTCGGCAATGACTGGCTCGCGTCGACCCGGAGCCTGGTACTCGTCGTTCCGTCCGTTGTGGCCCGCCTGGAGTTCAATGCGATTCTCAATCCCGCGCATCCGGAATTTCAGAAGCTCGTGGTCTCTGCCCCTGAACCGGTGATCTGGGACAGCCGATTGTTCAGGACGAAAGGCTGACACCGCGTTCGACGTCCACCCAATGCTTCGTCGGGTGCACGATGACGGGCACCTGCAGGTATCCTGAGCCCATGCTGCCAAGCGCCACACATTCTGCCCCCAGCGTCGATTACCCGGCCATCCTTGCGCAGATTCACGAACAGATCGTGGACGTGCTGGGCCGCGGGCGCGTCGCGGATTACATCCCTCAGCTCGCCCGGGTCGACCCGCAGCAGTTCGGCATGGCGGTGGTGCTGCTCGACGGCAGCGTGATTGAGGTCGGGCAGGCGCGCACGCTGTTTTCCATCCAGAGTATTTCCAAGCTGTTCGCGCTCATCCTCGCACTCAAGTCCGAGGGCGAGCCGCTGTGGGACCGGGTCGGGCGCGAGCCGTCCGGAAACGCGTTCAATTCGTTGGTGCAGCTCGAACATGAGCGCGGCCATCCGCGCAATCCGTTCATCAACGCGGGCGCGCTGGTCATCACCGACGTCCTTTGCCAACGTTTCGTGGTGCCCGAGAACGCGGTGGTCGAGCTGATGCGCAAGCTGTCGGGCAATGCAGCGGTCAGTTACGATCGCGCGATGGCGGCCTCCGAACTGGGTTGCTCCGATCGCAATGCCGCGATGGCGCACTTCATGCGGAGCTTCGGCAACCTCCACAGCACCGTACCCGCGGTGATCGAGGCCTATTGCCGCCAATGCGCGATCGAGATGAATTGCGTTGATTTGGCGCGCGCGATGACGGTGCTCGCCAACCACGGCGCGATGCCGGGCTCGGGTGAACGCGTGCTCGACGTCCGCGCGGCGAAGCGCCTCAATGCCCTGATGCTCACCTGCGGCGCCTACGATGCGGCGGGCGACTTTGCCTTCCGCGTCGGCCTTCCCGCGAAGAGCGGGGTCGGCGGTGGGATCGTGGCAGTGATACCGGGCGAATGCGGGATCTGCGTGTGGTCGCCGGCACTCGAGGAATCGGGCAATTCGCTGGCCGGCTCGCACGCGCTCGAACTGCTTACCACGCTGACGCTGAAGTCAATATTCTGAGATATTGCTTACGACGCTCGGCGCTTGGATCACGACATTTCTCCGCACAGCGATTGGCCGAACATCGTCCGTATCGCCTCGGGCGATTCACCGCTCGCAAGCAAAAAGTGGAGCTTGGCGAACGCGGCTTCCGGCGTCATGTCGCCGGCGGGCACGACGCCGATGCGGTTGAGTGCCGCGCCGGTCGCGTAAGCGCCCTGCTCCACGCCACCATTCGGACACTGGGTCGTATTGACCACGACGATGCCGCGCGCCACTGCATCGGCAAGCACGCCCATCAACTCGGTATTCGCATCCGGCACGTTGCCGACGCCGTAACTTTGCAGAATCAGGCCGCGCCGCGCGGTGCTGTCCAAAACGGCGGTAACCGTCTGTGCGGATATGCCGGGGTAGATCGGCAAGACGGCGACCGCATCGGGCTCGAACGCGGGTAGCTTGAAATCCTTCGCCGCGGGTGGCAACCATCGCTCGGTGTGCAGCGTCACCCGGATGCCGACGTCGGCGAGGTACGGACAGTTCGGCGAGTCGAAGGCGTCGAAGCCGCTGCTGCGCAGCTTGCGGCTGCGATTGCCGCGCATCAGGCGGCGGTCGAAGTAGATGCACACTTCGCGCAGCGACGCCTCCGCGGCCAGCATTATCGCTGATCGGACGTTGTTGAGCGCATCGCTGCGCGGCTCGACGAGCGGAATCTGCGCACCGGTGAGGATCACCGGCTTGTCCGTGCCGCGAAGCATGAACGACAGTGCAGACGCGGACCAGGCCATCGTATCGGTGCCGTGCAGAACCACGAAACCGGCGTAGTCGCTCCAGCGCGCAATCAGCGCCTGGGCGATGGTCACCCAGTGCGCGGGCTGGAGATTGGCACTGTCGATCAGGTCATCGAGTTCAATCACCTCGAAGGCCGGCATACCCGCCAGCGAACCGCCACGCAGGGCGTCCTGCAACACCTCGACAAAACCAGCCATCGGAAGATAGCCGTCCGGCGAGGGCTTCATGCCAATCGTCCCGCCGGTGTGCAGAACGAGAACCTTCGAAGTCACTTCGAGCTACCCTGCGGCGCGCGCATCGACTGCGGACTCAACAGGCGGTCGAGTTCGGCCGCTCTGAGCAGCCCTTCGCCATTCACCAGGTCACGCACGGTCGGGCCGCTGTGCAGCGCCTCCGCGGCGAGGCACGAAGAACTCGCGTTTCGCGGTCGGCGCGTCGGCAGGCCGTTTCATGTCGTCGAGCAGGTCGTGTTCTGTGTGGGTTGTCATTTTTTCCACTCCGTGTGCGTTGATCAAAGCTCGCAAGAGCCGCATTGGGCCAAAAACTCGGCGGCCGGAAAGGAAGGCGTTCGGCGACCCGCTTCGGTCGCCCCGCTGCCGATGCCGATTGAACCGGTGAAGGCGGCGGACATGCTGTGCCCCGCCGCCCGTTACTCACCGTTCAGTCGGCGTTCGGATCCCTGTTGGTCCACGCCGAGCGGTCGATATCCAGATCGGCAAACTTGTCCGGATCGAAACCCGGACGTTCGATGCCCGCCTTCAACTGTTCATGGAAATCGACCAGCAAGCGTTTGGCGATCGGGAACAGCATCATCAGCGCGAGCAGATTGACCACGGCAAGAATGCCCATCATCGGATCGGAAAAGAAGAACACCGCCGTGGCGCCCGGTGCGACGGCACCGAGAAACACGATGCCCACGACGATGATGCGCAACGCATGCACGGACAGCGAATTTTCGCTCATGAAGGTCAGCGCGTTCTCGCCCAGATAGTAGTTGTAGATGATTGAACTGAAAGAGAACAGCACGATGGCAATCGTAAGTGCGTACTGCGTCCACTCGCCGAGGTGTGAGACCAGCGATTGCTGGGTCAGCGCCACACCGTTGATGTCGGCGGCACCGGCTACGTAGACATCGCCGAGCAGGATCACGAACGCCGTGCAGCTGCAAATCACGAAGGTATCGATGAACACGGAGAGTGACTGCGTGATGCCCTGGCTGACCGGATGGCGCACGTCCGCGGTGGCGGCAACATTGGGTGCCGAGCCAAGACCGGCCTCGTTCGAAAACAGGCCACGGCGCAGCCCTTGCGCCAGTGCCGCCCCCATGCCACCGCTGACCGCTTCCTCAAAGCCAAAGGCATTCGAGACGATGGAAGCGATTACGCGCGGCAGATCACCGATGTTCATCACGATGACCAGCAGGGCCAGCCCGATGTAACCGATGGCCATTACTGGCACGATCACGTCGGCCGCTTTCGCAATGCGGTGGATACCACCATAGACGATGAGTCCGGTGCCGACGGCGAGCGCGATGCCGGTCCACAGCCGTTCGATGCCGAAGCTATCCATCGCTGCGCCGGCGACGGTGTTGCCCTGGAAGGCGTTGAAGCCCAACGCGAAGGCCGCGATCAGGCAGACCGCGTAAATAGAAGCCAGCACGCGATAGTTTTCGCCCAGGCCGTGGATGATCGCGCGCGCTGGCCCGCCGCGAAACGTGCCGTCGGGCTCCGTGCGCTTGAACACCTGGGCCAGCGAACACTCGATCAGGCTCGTCGCCATGCCGACCAGTGCGATCGCCCACATCCAGAACACCGCGCCCGGACCGCCGAGCGTGATCGCCACTGCGACCCCCGCTATGTTGCCGCCGCCCACGCGCCCACCGACCGAGACCAACAGTGCTTCGCGGGCCGAGATGGCATTCGGATCATGCGATTGGTTCTTACCAGACAGCACGCGGAACATGCGCCCGAAATATTTGAACTGCACGAAGCCGCTGGCGAACGTAAAGAACAGTCCCATCACGACGAGGAAGGGGATGAGTGCCCACCCCCATGTCAGGTCGCCAATCACGCCAAAAAGTTTTTCAAGCCATTCCATTTCTGTTTCCCTCTTTCTATTGGTCTTATCGAGGTACACCTCCCCTTTGTTGGCGGCACCCTCGCCCTCTTTTGTACTTTGATCCAGGTCAATAGGCAAACAAAGCCGGTCGATGGTTGCCCTGTGCTAACCCGAATGGTTCATTACCCGATCCCCGAACAGCAGAATATTTTCCGGGGCAGACGGGTGGCCGACCCCATGCGATAGAATCCCCACTTTCGACCCCTTCCCGCCAGATGCCCCAGGCTGCCGCGCGCGCTCCCGTTGTTGCATGCTCCCCGGTCTGGGCGGCGACGCCGGCCGTCGTGCTGGTGCTTGCTGCATTGGCCCTCTGGCAGGCCGGTGCCAACGTCCCGCTGTTCATCACCCTCAACGCTGCGGCAACCGCATTGCCCGATCGTGCGTGGGCGCTCGTCACGGATCTGGGCAGCACGCTGTCGGTGGGCGCGCTGCTTGCGCTGTGCCTGTATCGCGCGCCGCAATTAGCGGCAGCGGGATTGCTCTCCTGGCCGGCCGGCATCGTGATGGTGCGCGGGCTCAAGCCGTGGCTAGCGAATCCGCGTCCGGCCGGCGTGCTGGCGCCCGAAAATTTTCATCTTATCGGTCCGGCGCTCACCCACAACAGTTTTCCTTCTGGCCATGCGGCCACCGCGTTTGCCTTCGCAGCCGCGGTGCTGTGCTCGCTTCATCAGACGAACCGTTTGCGCTGGTTTTTTCCACTGCTGTTTGGCGCGGCGCTGATCGGCCTCTCGCGCATCGCGGTCGGCGCGCACTGGCCTCTGGACGTGCTCGGCGGTGCGGCGATCGGCTGGTTGTGCGGTGCGTTCGGCGCATGGTGGGCGCAGCGTTGGCCGTTCTGGCAGATGCCATGGGGGATGGTGACGCTCTCGATATTCGGTCTCATGGCCGGCATTGCGCGGATTGTCATTGATTCGGGCTATGCGCAAGCGCGCCCCGCGGCGGTTGCGCTCGGTGCGCTGGCTTGTGTCGCGGCAGCGATCAGCCTGTTGCGGGCCTCCCGCGCATGAAACTTTTCAAACGCCTCTTCGCCGTACTGGTGTCGCTGGCGCTGCTGGCATGGTTCTTCGCGCAGGGTCAGTGGACGGAATTGGGCGAGGCGCTGACGTCGCTGCCGCTCGGCACGGTGCTGATCGCTGCGCTGGGCTTTGCGGTGAGCTATGTCCTGCGGGCCTTGCGCGTATGGGATGAGTTTCGCCATGGTGGCGAAGGCCGCTTCGGCGCCTGCTTGCGTATCGTGCTGATGCACAATGCAATGGTGAATATCGTGCCGTTTCGCGGCGGTGAAGCTGCGTTTCCGCTGCTTTTGCGGCAGACCTTTGGCACGCCGCTGGGCCGTGCGGTGGCCTCCCTGTTCTGGTTCCGGCTGCAGGATGCGTTCGTCGTCCTCTGCCTCGCCTTGCTGGTGTGGCCGGGGCTGCCGCCCGAGGCGCGTGCAGTCGGTATCGGCGCGGTCGTCGCGCTCGCCGTGTGGTTGCCGCGCTGGGCGCGCAGGGCCCACGACTGGCACGATGGGTCGCCTTGGCATGCCCGCCTGGCCCGGGTGCGCGACGCCTTTGCCGACTCCACCCGCCACGCGCGTTTCGGCTGGCTGTGGACGATTGCCAACTGGTCGGTCAAACTTGCCGCGCAGGCATGGTTGCTTTCGGTGGTCATCGATCGCGCGATCACGGTCGGCGCGGCCGGCGCTTTGGGTGCCGAACTCGCCGCCATCCTGCCGATTCAGGGCGTAGCCGGTTTCGGCACCTACGAGGCCGGCGCCGCGGCGGCGATGCTGCCGCACGGCGTCGCCGTCGAATCGGGCCTGCAAGCGGCATTGGTGCTTCATCTGTTTGTCATCGCGTGCGCCAGTCTTGCCGGTGCACTGGCGTGGTTGTCCGCCCGTTTGCGCGGACGACCGGCACTCTCCAAACCCTCAAAACATCCCGACATTTCATGACAAAAGATCCCCTGCCCCCCGCCGAACCCGAAATTCCCGAAGATCTGCCCGAGCACAGCCTGTCGATCGTCGTGCCGATGTACAACGAGGCAGAAAACGTCGAGCCCTTGCTCGAACGCATTCACCTCGCGCTCGGCCCCTATCCGTGGCCCTGGGAAGTGCTGCTGGTCGATGACGGCAGCAACGACGATACGCCCGCGGAACTCGAACGCTGCGCCGCGCTTTACGGCCCGCATGTGCGCGTCGTCGGCCTGCTGCGCAACTACAAACAGACCGCCGCCATGCAGGCCGGACTGGACGCGGCGCGTGGCACGGTGATCGCCACCATGGACGGCGACCTGCAAAACGACCCGATCGACATTCCGCGCCTGGTTGGGCGCCTGCTCAACGAGGATCTCGACCTGGTCGCCGGCTGGCGCAAGAATCGTCAGGACGGACTGCTGCTGCGCAAGATCCCGTCACGCATCGCCAATCGGCTGATTGCCCGCATGACCGGTGTGCATCTGCGCGACTATGGCTGCAGTCTGAAGATTTTTCGTGGCAGCGCGATCAAGAGCGTGCGGCTGTATGGCGAAATGCACCGCTTCATCCCGGCGTGGCTGGCCACCGTCACCACGCCCAAGCGCATCGCGCAGGAGCCGGTTCGCCACCATGCGCGCGTTTTCGGTCAATCGAAATACGGCATTTCACGCACCTTCCGGGTCGTGCTCGATCTGGTCTTCGTCTATTTCTTCATGCGTTACCGGACACGACCCGGTCACTTCTTTGGCGGCATCGGCATCGCCATGGGGGCGGTCGGCGGGCTGATTCTGACCTACCTTGCCGGCGTGAAAATATTCCTGGGTGAGTCGATCGGCACCCGGCCACTGCTGTTCGGCGGATTCTTCATGGTGATCGCCGGTTTGCAGATGGTGACCTCGGGCGTGCTCGCCGAGTTGCTGGCGCGCGTCTACTTTGAATCCGGGGTGTCCAAGCCGTATCTCGCGCGTCCCGCTGCCGCACTGCCCGCGGACGCGGGTTGGGCGCAGACGAAGGAAACCGTCGCGTGAACGAACTTCACGGACGCTGGCTGCGCCCGCTCGGTTGGCTGGCGCTCGCGCTGCCGCTGTTTGCCTTTTTCGTCCGGCTTGGCGCTGCGCCACTGTTCGACGTGGATGAAGGCGCGTTCTCCGAGGCGACACGCGAGATGTTCGAACGCGGCGATTTTCTGTCGACCTACCTCGACGGCGAAAACCGCTTCGACAAGCCGATTCTCATCTACTGGCTGCAAGCGATCGGTTACCTGATGTTCGGCGCCACCGAATGGGCCTTCAGGCTGCCCTCGGCACTCGCCGCGGCGGCGTGGAGCTACGCCACCTGGTATTTCGCGCGCAAGCACTTCGGCCCCGACACCGCGCTGGCCGCGTTGCTGGTCGCCGCAACAGCGCTCGGGCCGTTCGCCATCGGCCGCGCCGCGACCGCCGACGCACTGCTCAACCTGCTGCTCGTGCTCACCTTGTTCGACGCCTGGCGCCATTTGCAATCCGGGCGCCGCCAACCGCTGCTGCGCAGCTTCATTTGGATGGGTTTGGGGGTACTCACCAAGGGGCCGATCGCGATCATCGTGCCCGGTGCGGTGACGCTGCTGTACTGCCTGAGCAGCCGCCGCTGGAACAGTTGGTGGCGCGCGGCATTCGATCCCGTCGGCTGGATCATTCTCGCCGTGCTGGTCGTGCCCTGGTACGCGGCCGCGCTGATCATCCACGGGCAGGACTTCATCGACGGCTTCATCCTCAAACACAACGTCAAGCGATTCACCGGCACGCTCGAAGGCCACGCCGGCAGCCTGTTCTATTACGTGATTGCCGTGCCGCTGCTGCTGTTGCCGTGGACTGGCCCGCTGATCGCCACGCTGCGCGGGCTACGTACTGACATCAAGACCGCGACGCGGCGGTTTCTGTGGATCTGGGCGGGTTTCGTGGTGGTGTTCTTCAGTCTCTCGGGCACCAAGCTGCCGCACTACGCGCTCTATGGCGCGACGCCACTGTTCATGCTCGTCGCGGCGCATCGTGAAGAATTCAAGCGCATGTGGGTTCACGCCATCGCGCCCACCGCGCTGCTCGCGCTGTTCCCCCTGCTGCCCCTGGTATTCGCGGCGCTCGCCGAGACCAGCGCCGGAAACGCCTTCTACCGCGCGCAACTGGAGCGCTCGCTCGAGGCCGCGACAGCCGCCTATTACCTCGTCACGGTGCTCGGTTTGCTCATCTGGGCAGGTGTGCTGTGGCGTGTGCGGGCCAGCGTATGGCGAAAGATGATTGGCGCGGCGCTGATTCAACTCGTCGTGCTGGTGCTCGCAGTGGTGCCCTTCGTTGGCGAAGTGCTGCAAGGTCCGGTCAAGAACGCGGGTCTGCGCGCGCAGGCGCTGGGCGATCCGGCTGTACGCATGCGCTTCGACGCGCCGAGCTTCAGCGTCTACCGAGAGGCCGCGACACCGGCGCGCGAAGCCCAACCCGGCGAACTGGCGATCACCCGTATCGACCGCGTGCCCGAAACCGGCTACGACACCGTCTTTGCGCAAGGTGGGGTGCGATTGCTGAGGCGGCAGGCGCAGTGAAAGGGCGCTCCGCCAATACATCCTTGCTGCTCTTTGCAGCGCTCATCACCGGCTACCGCGTATGGGTGATCGGCCATCTGGGCATCGATCCCTATGTGGACGAGGCCTACTACTGGGGCTGGTCGCAGGCGCTCGACTGGGGCTACTATTCGAAGCCGCCGCTTATCGCGGCAATGATCGCAGCCTCCGAAGCGCTCTTCGGCCACACCCTGCTGGCCCTAAAACTCCCCACGCTGCTGTGCTATCCGGTCGCTGCGTGGCTGATCTGCGAGGTGGGCAGGCGACTTTTCTCACCGCGCATCGGCTTCTGGAGCGGCGTCGCTTTTCTCACCCTGCCGCTGGTCTCGGCGCTCGGCCTTTTCGTATCGACCGACGCACCCCTGTTGATGTTCTGGGCGCTCGGCATGTTCGCATTGCTGCGCGCGCTGGACAGCGCAGCCTGGCGCCACTGGCTGCTGGTGGGCACCGCCTTTGGTCTTGGCATGATGTCGAAATACACCATGGCGGCCTTTGCCGGCTCGGCATTTCTCGTCATGCTGGCCGACCCCTTCGGGCGGCGCCAGCTCGCCAGCCTGCGACCCTGGGCGGGATTCCTGCTTGGCGTCGCCATTTTTCTGCCCAACGTGTGGTGGAACGTCGAGCATGACTTTCCGACCTTTCGCCATACCGCCGAAATCACCCGGCTGGAAGAACGCGGATGGGCGCCCGGCGAACTGATCGAGTTCATCGGCGCGCAGTGGCTGTCGTTCGGCCCGCTGCTGACGATAGGTTTTCTCTGGGCACTGGTTCGCCTGCCGCGCCTTTGGCAGGATCTCGCCTACCGCCGTTTGATGCTGCTGGCGCTTCCCTTGCTCGTGCTGGTGTGTGTGCAGGCCGCGACCGGGCGGGCAAACGGTAACTGGGCGGCGCCGGTGTTCGTGTCCGCCTGCGTGATCGTGATGGCGTTTCTCGGCGAGGCCGAACGGTGGCGGTTCGTCATCCTCGCGGTATTCATCAATCTGGCCCTCGGCATCGGCATCTACCATTGGCCTGACATCGCACGGGCCACCGGCACCGAACTCACCGCGAAGAACGATCCGTATAAACGCGCCCGCGGCTGGTCGGCAATGGCGGACGCGGTGGCGCCGATATATGCGCGGCATCCTGAGGCGATCGTCGTTGCCCGCGACCGCGAAATTCTCGCCCAGGTTGTGTATCGGCTGGAACTGACGAACTATGCAAGCTGGAATCCGGACGCGCGCATCATCGATCACTACCAGCTCACCACGCGCTTGATGCCAGGCGATGCGCGCCCGGTGCTGTTTCTCTCCCGCGCGCCGGCGATCGACGATGTTGCCTCGCGCTTTGCCTCCAGCGAAGCTGTGGGTGAAGTGCACATCGAAGTGCGCCCGGGCCTTTCGCGCGATCTTTACGTCTTCCTGCTGCGCGATTTCAAGGGCTACCAGTAGGTTGGCCCGAGCGTAGCGAAGCCCAACATTTTGCTGCCACTGATTTAGCGGCCACTGAAATGTTGGGCTTTGTTTGTCTGCCCAACTTATAAATCGGCGGGCAGCCTATCGTCTTTGTCACTTATGCGTGCGATCAGGCCTTGCTGAACATGCCTTTGACGGCTGACTGGAGATCAGCGGGAAGAAGCACGATCTTGGCGTTGTCGGACTCACCCAAGGCATTCAGCGCGGTCACATACTTTTCGCCCAGCACATATTGCACCGGCGCCATGTTATCGCCGACCGCGGCGGCGACCCGACGGATCGCTTCGGCCGACGCTTCGGCAAGCATCACCTGCGCACTGGCATCACGCTTTGCCGCCTCGAGCCGCGCCTCCGCCTCCAGCACGGCAGACTGCTTAAGGCCTTCGGCACGCGTCACCATGGCCTTGCGTTCGCGCTCTGCCGCGGCCTGCATTTCCATCGCGCGCTGCATCGAATCGGAGGGATTGATGTCCTGGATCTCGACGGATTTGACGGTCAGGCCCCAATCGACAGCTTCGTCGGCAATGCTCTCGCGCAGCCGCGTCTTGATCTTGTCGCGCGAGGACAGCGCCTGATCGAGATCCATCTCGCCGATGATCGAACGCAACGTGGTCATGATGAGGTTGCGGATCGCCTCGGAAAAATCGGTCACGCCATACACCGCCTTGACCGGATCGGTCACCTTGATGAAGGCCACCGCATTGGTCAGGATCACCGCGTTGTCACGCGTAATCACTTCCTGCTCCTGCACATCGAGAATGATGTCCTTGGTGACCAGTTTGTAGGCGATGTTGTCCAGGTAGGGAATGAGGATATTGAGACCCGGCATCAGCGTTCCGTGATACTTGCCGAGACGCTGGACGATCCATTCCTCGCCCTGAGGCACCAGCCGCACACCCTTGGCGATGGTGATGACCACGAAGACAAGCACCGCGATCACGACGATCAGTGCATCAGGCATACCGCTTCCTTAATGAAGTTTTTCAACGTTGACGTAACTGCCGGCGACCGACACGACCCGCACGCGCTCTCCAGCCACAATGACATCGTCCGAGCGGCATTCCCACTGTTCGGCGCCAAGCACGGGTTTCTGGAACCGCAGCCGACCCGGTTGGTAGGGCCCCACGGCGGTGGTGAGCAGGCCGACTTCGCCGATCGCCACGCCCGCCGTCTGGCCAACCCGTGTCTTGTGCTGATCGGTGCGAAAAACACGGAACCACAGCATCGTCATGGCGACCGACGCCGCCGTCCACACAATGACCTGTGCGGTCAGCGAAATTGAGGGCGCAACCAGCAGCACCAGCCCGACGAGCATGGCGGCAAGGCCGAACCAGATGATGAAGAATGCGGGGATGGCAAGCTCGAGCAGCATCAAAACGATGCCCAGCACCAGCCAGTGCCACCATTGAGGGGCGAACGTCATAAAGCGCGCCGCGCGGTGTTACCCGCCGCCGCCCGCGGCTGATGCGGCGGAGGACGAGGCGCCGCTGAGATCGACGATCTTGCTGTCGACGACATCGTCCTCACCGGTCTTGACCAGCTTGCCTTCGACCGCAGCGCCGCAATCCATCTGCAGCTGGTTGTAAGTGATGTTGCCGGTCACGCGCGCATTCGGCTGCAGCTCAACGAAATGACCTACGGACAGATTGCCGATGATGGTGCCGTTGACTACCGCGTCGAAGGTACTCACGTTGCCTTCGATACAGCCGCGATCGCTGAGCACGAGCAATCCACGTTCGTCACCGCGATTGATGACGTTGCCCTGCACACGCCCGTCGACGCGCAGGCCCCCTTTGAAAACGACATCGCCGACAACTTCGACGTTGTCGGCGATCAAACTCGACAGTTTTTTTATCTGAATCGCTTTGTTCTTTTTCTTCCCGAACATAGGGCTCTCCGTAGTTGGGTAGTCAGTGACAACGGTCGCCGCACACGGCGTAGCCGATGACGCGTTAATCTCTACTTACGGCTTTTCCTTGGCCTTTCTGAAGAAATTCAGCTGCTCCTTGAGCTGGGTGACTTCCGCGCTCAATTCGCGCACCTGCTTCTCGAATCCGGCCTGAGTCGCGCTCTCCAGTTCGAGCTTGAGCTGCGTCTCTTCCAGATTGGCCTGCGTCTCGTCGAGTGACTTGCGCAAATCGGCGTTCTCCTGCTCCAACTCCACAACGCGCTGCATGGTGGCGTACTTTTCTTCAAAATAGTGCACGCCGGCGTAGGCGGACGCGCCGATTGCCGTCAACACGACGAGCAGAATCAACCAGCCGCGGTATCGGTGTTCGTTTGCGAGAATGTAGTGCCGGGTGGTGAGTTGCTCTGTCTCTGTCTTGCCAAACAGGCTCACGACCCCCCCGCCAAATAAAGCGCGGGATTGACGAACTTGTCGTTTTCGAGGATCTCGAAATGTAGATGGGGCCCGGTTGAACGGCCCGTCGAGCCAACCGCAGCAATCTTCTGGCCGGGACTGACGACGTCACCCTTCTTCACGAAGAGCTTCGAAGCATGGGCATAGCGGGATACGAGGCCATTGCCGTGGTCGATCTCGACCTTGTTGCCATATTCGCGATGATAGCCTGCCTGGGTCACGACGCCGCCGGCGCTGGCGACGATCTTTGTTCCGGTCGGCGCGGAAAAATCGAGACCGCTGTGGAATGCGCGGCGCTTGGTGAAAGGGTCGTATCGGTTACCGAATGACGAACTGCGCCGTTCCGCCTGCACCGGCTTGCGGCTCGGGAAGAGCATGTGCGCCAGCTTGCGGCGCGAGGCAGCATCATCGACCGAGCCAAGCAATTCGTCGACGCGCGCAATTTCGCTTTCAAGTGCGGAGACCGCAGCGCCGGGTTCCATCCAATCGATCGGCACGCCGAACGAAACATCCGCTGCACGTTGGCCGACCGGCGCGATCATCGGCCCGCCGACCGAGCCGCCGGCCTCGCTGACCTCGCTGACCTCATTGAGCGGAACGCCCTTATTAAGGCGCTTCTCGTATTTCTTGATCACGTCGATGCGCTGGGCGAGTGTCTGCGCTTGTGATTCGAGCCTAAAGAGGCGGCCGGACAGCTCGCCGAGCCGATTGACGAGTAGCCCCCCGTCCGCGGCTTCGACGCTTCCGAGCACCATTGGCTCGAGAATCAGGGACTGGATTTCCGGTACAGGCAGATCCGGGACAGATTGCGCGGGCGCGCGCTCGACGCCAATCGAGTAGCCCAGCATGCCCGCGCCGGCAACGGAAAGCAGCACGGCTGCCGAAACCCCCAGCACCAGCGTGCGCGCGTTGATGGTGCGCACTTTCGAATGCGTCAGCGCCCCGGGGGAGAGAACAACGAAGGCCATTCGCGATTTCTCCGACTGGTCTGGTTTATCGGTGCGGCAGCACTGCCACCGCGTCGAGCAATAATCGTACTATCCGTTATGGCTTCCCTTGCATTAACGCAAAAAATAGGAAGCGGCAAGGCTGCGTATTGTAACACTTGCCTTGTCATAAGAGAAACGGAGCCAGATCGCCCGTCTTGAGCGGCTTGCCGCCATTTGCTGAGCATATTGGCACGATGAAATGCGTTACATCTGGCGGTGTGCTGCTAATTGCAACCAGGTATCCACGACCGTGTCCGGGTTAAGGGAAATGGTCTGAATGCCTTCATCCATGAGCCATTCCGCAAAATCCGCGTGATCCGATGGTCCCTGCCCGCATATTCCGACGTATTTTTCTTTGCGGTTCGCCGCCTGAATCGCCATCGACAGCAATTTCTTTACCGCGTCGTCGCGCTCGTCGAAGGCATGCGCAACGAGTCCCGAGTCGCGGTCCAGCCCCAAGGTCAATTGTGTCAAATCGTTAGAGCCGATCGAGAACCCATCGAAGACGTCGAGGAATTCCTCGGCCAACAAGGCATTGGAGGGAATCTCGCACATCATGATGAGCTTGAGGTTGTTTTCGCCGCGCCTGAGACCGTGCGCAGCGAGCAGGTCAACCACTTCGCGCGCTTCCTCGAGATTGCGCACGAACGGCACCATGAGCTGAACGTTGATCAGCCCCAGCACCTCGCGCACCTTTTTCATCGCGATGCACTCCAGTTCGAAGCAGTCGCGGAAGCTGTGAGCGATATAACGCGATGCCCCGCGGAATCCGAGCATCGGATTCTCTTCTTCGGGTTCGTAGATTTCACCGCCGAGCAGCTTGCGATATTCGTTCGACTTGAAATCGGACAGGCGCACGATGACCGGTCGCGGGTAGAACGCCGCGGCAATGGTCGCCACGCCCTCGACCAGCTTTTCGATAAAGAAATCGCGCGGCGAGGCGTAGCCGCGCGAACGGCGCAAGATTTCCTCGCGCAGGTTGTGCGGCACCTGTTCGAGCTCGAGAATTGCCTTGGGGTGAATGCCGATCATGTTGTTGATGACGAACTCAAGCCGCGCCAGCCCCACCCCGTCATTGGGAATCTGCGCAAATTCGAAGGCCAGCTCCGGATTGCCGACGTTCATCATTATTTTGACCGGAATTTCAGGTAGCTCTCCAGTATTCGTCGTGATGACTTCGTATTCCAGCTTGCCGCGATAGACGTACCCGGTGTCGCCTTCGGCACACGAGACGGTCACCGGGTCGCCTTCTTCGAGCACCTCGGTCGCATTTCCACAACCGACGATTGCCGGAATACCCAGTTCGCGCGCGATGATTGCGGCGTGGCAGGTGCGCCCGCCGCGGTTGGTCACGATCGCACCGGCGCGCTTCATCACCGGCTCCCAATTCGGGTCAGTCATGTCGGTAACGAGCACGTCACCCGGTTTCACGCGGTTCATCTCGCTGGCGTTGGCAACGATGCGCACCGGCCCGGCGCCGATTTTCTGGCCGATTGCGCGGCCGTGGGCGAGCGCCTTGCCGTACTGCTTGAGGCGGTATTTCTCCATCACGTGCGCCGACTGCCCGCTCTTCACGGTCTCGGGCCGCGCCTGGAGGATGTAGAGCTTGCCGTCCTCGCCATCCTTGCCCCATTCGATGTCCATCGGCCGGCCGTAGTGTTTCTCGATGATCACCGCGTAGCGGGCCAGTTCCAGCACATCCTCGTCACTGAGCGAGAAGCGGTGGCGATCTTCGGCGGGCACGTCCAGCGTACGCACCGACTTCCCGGCTTCGTTGGACTCGGTGAACATCATCTTGATCAACTTTGAACCGAGGTTGCGTCGAATCACGGAGGGGCGGCCCTCAGCGAGCGTGGCTTTGTGTACGTAGAACTCGTCCGGGTTCACTGCCCCCTGAACGATCGTCTCGCCGAGTCCATAGGACGACGTAATGAACACCACCTCCTGAAATCCCGACTCGGTGTCGAGTGAGAACATCACCCCGGAGGCGCCGGTGTCGGAGCGCACCATGCGTTGCACACCGGCCGACAGCGCGACGTCGGCGTGTGTGAAATCCTTGTGCACGCGATAGGCAATGGCCCGATCGTTGTAGAGCGACGCAAAGACCTCCTTGATCGCGTGCAGGATGTTTTCGTAGCCGTGGATGTTGAGAAAGCTCTCCTGCTGCCCGGCAAAGGACGCATCGGGCAGATCTTCGGCCGTCGCCGACGAGCGCACCGCAAAACTGCCTTCGCCCTCGGCAGTGATCTTCTCGTACGCGGCCTTGATCTCGGTTTCGAGCTGGGGCGGAAACGGAATATCCACGATCCACTGGCGTATCTGCGCCCCCGCCTTGGCCAGCGCATCGACATCATCGACATCGAGCGCGTCGAGGGTTGCATTGATGCGGTCGGCAAGTCCTTGGTGGCCAAGGAACTCGCGGTAGGCCTCTGCCGTTGTGGCGAAACCGCCCGGTACGCGTACACTGGAAGGTAACTGGCTGATCATTTCGCCAAGCGAGGCGTTCTTGCCGCCCACTTGCTCGACATCAGACATGCGCAGCTCTTCAAACGGGATGACGTGACGAGGCATGAGATGTTTTCCGGTAAGAGTAATAAATGGCGAAGCGCGATTTTATCGACAATTGTTGCTATGCCGCAAAAAAGGGTAACCCTAAGCGCTGCAGATCGAAACAAGCCATGAATCCACAAGGCACCCGTACCGTATTTTTTATTTCCGACGGCACCGGCATTACCGCCGAGACGCTCGGCCATAGTCTACTCGCGCAGTTCCCGCAAACAAGCTTCAAGCAGATCCGCGTGCCCTTTGTCGACTCGATCGGCAAGGCGCAGGAGTGCGCTTCGCGCATTCGCGATGCCGCGCGCAATGATGGTCAACGGCCGATCGTTTTCAATTCGTTGGTGGCGCCCGACGTGGTAGCCGCGGTGCGTACTGCCGACGCCTTGTATCTCGACCTCTTCGAGAGCTTCATCGAGCCGCTCGAGAGCGAACTCGGCGTGCAATCGACGCACACCGTCGGGCGCTTTCACGGCATTGCCGACAGCCTCGACTACAAGGACCGCATAGAGGCGATCAACTTCGCCCTGGCCCATGATGATGGCGTCTCGCATGACGAACTCAGCGCCTCCGACGTCATTCTGGTCGGTGTTTCGCGCTCGGGCAAAACGCCCACCAGCCTGTATCTGGCGATGCAGTTCGGCGTCAAGACCGCCAACTACCCCTTGATCCCGGAGGACTTCGAGCGCAACAAGCTGCCGACCGAGCTGCACCGCCACCGCCGTAAGTTGTTCGGGCTGACGATCAGCCCCGAGCGCCTCGCGCAGATCCGCCAGGAACGCCGCCCGGACAGCCGCTACGCATCGCTCGAAAACTGCCGCTATGAAATCGACGCGGCCCAGCGGCTCATGCAACGCGAATATATTCCGTGGCTCGACTCGACCTCGCGCTCGATCGAGGAAATCGCCACCAGGATCATGCAGGATGTACATCTGGACAAACGCGGGTATTAGGGACTGTTAATAGGCGGGTACAATGCGCCGCCTCGACCCTGGCAACTCGGGCAGCTCGCCGCCCGAACTCAATAGCGGACACATCACCATGGCACGAATTCGATCAAAACGACGCGGCGGGCTCGGTGCCGATGCCGAACGGCTGGTCTGGCTGGCCAACGGTCTGGCTGAATCCGGCAGCCGCGCGGAAGACCGCTTTTGGGAAATGCATCTTGCAGTGGTGGTCGACCAGTTGCTCGCCGATGGTGACGAAGAGGCCATCAACGACGCTCTCGATCACCTCTACAGCGGCAGCGCCACGGCCTATGACGAGCTGGCAGATTTCGTCGAATCGCGTGCGGAAAATGCGGGCCGCGCGTCGGGCAAGGAGAACGTGCTGCTGCTCGCGGCGCCCATTCTTGCCTGGTCGCGCTACCGCATTCCGGCCGCCAGCATTC
This sequence comes from uncultured Rhodocyclaceae bacterium, assembly GCA_965367985.1. Classification (GTDB taxonomy): domain Bacteria; phylum Pseudomonadota; class Gammaproteobacteria; order Burkholderiales; family Rhodocyclaceae; genus Nitrogeniibacter. The sequence continues at coordinate 3,714 of CBDULG010000012.1, read as the reverse complement.
CGCCGGCGGTGGTCGCCAACCTGCGCGTGCACCTGCAGGCGCACATTCTCGCCGACGGTGTGCGCCTGGCCGTCGCCGACTACCTGTTCAGCCCCGACCATCTGCCCGTCGGATACTGCAACACGGCGCGCTTCACCGAGGCACTTGGCGACGCAGCGCTGCATAACCGCGACCTGCCCATCGACACCAAGGAACTTCCGGAAACCTCGCACTTTCTCTCTGATACGCGCTATCTGCTGTGTGCCGTTGCCGTGGCGCGCGACAAGCCAATTTTCCGCTGGCAGGAAACCGGCGGAGATCGCGACCATGCACTGGCGCAATGGCGCAGCCAGGGCGGCGCGTGCTTCGTGCCCTTGCTGCCGGGCTGCGCCGTGGAAGTGGTGTTACCCGACGCCTATTTCGCCGCTTCGCGGCGCGCCGACGCACAAAGCCGGGCCTACGCGGTGCGCGCCTCGGTGGCGTTTCTCGGCACAACGCTCGACGTGCCAGCGAGCGGACTTCGCGCGGTGATTGCGCCTTTCGAGGAGCGCAAGCTCGAGGAATTCCGCATCGGCATTACGCTGCGCGACAACGATCAGGTCATTCACGGCATCGTTTGGCCGCTGCTTGGCGCGGAGGACGAAAACGGCGAAGTGGCGGCACTCATCGAGGCTACGCTGCGCGAGTGCGGCGTGAACGAGATCCAGGTGCTCGACCACCGATTTCCACTGGAATACTGCGACGATTGTGGCGCCCCGCTCTATCCGTCACCGGAGGGCGAAGCGGTGCATGCCGAATTGCCTGAGGATCAGGCGGACCAGGTGCCCCGCCACCTTCATTAACGCATGCGCGGCGTCCAGCGACGGTGTCATCGACGAATCGCGCGCGTCGGCAACGCATCCGGCGTGCCGATCGGCAGAACGGCTAGCGCGACATCACGTGTCGTCTTTGTCGAGTAAAAAGCTTCGTACGGCGTCGATCTGCCATGGATCCATCAACATCGGCGCATGACCGACACCGGGTACCTCGAGCAGCTGCGCCTTGGGACCGCGGGCAGCCATCTCGGTCGCGGTTTCATGGGTCAGCAGGTCGGAGTGCGCGCCGCGCATGACCATCGTCGGGCACTTGATCGCGTCGTAAAGTGCCCACTGGTCGACATCTTCGGCCAGCGGATTCTTGCGAAAGGGTTCGGCAATGCCCGGGTCGTAGCGCATGACGAAGCCGCCGTCGACGGACTTGACGGCATGCTCGGTGAGATGCCGCCACTGGGCGTCGGTGAGCGCGCCGAAGGGGGCCGATATGGTGCGGATGTACGCCTCGGCCGCGTCGAAGTCGGGAAACACCGGCGCGTTGCCGACATATTCGGCGATGCGTTCGATCGCTTCGACCGTGATCACGGGCCCGACGTCGTTGAGCACGAGCCGCGATATGGGCGTTCCGGGCAGCGCTGCAATGATCATTGCGATCAATCCGCCCATCGAAGTGCCGACCCAATGCACCTCCTCGACATCGAGCCGCGCGAGCAGCGTGATCATGTCGTTCACATATTGGGGAAAGCCGTAATCGGTTTTCACGAGAAGCCAGTCACTCATGCCGCGGCCCACCACATCCGGGCAGACGACGCGGTACTCGGACGCCATGCGGCGCGCCAGATTGTCGAAATCGCGTCCGTTGCGCGTCAGCCCGTGCACACACAGCAGCACGCGCGGATTATCGCGCGCGCCCCACTCGGTATAGGCCATGCGGTGCAAGCCATGGGCGCCCACACAGAGCACTCTGCGGTGCTGCATCTTGGGCTCGGAAGCGCTGCGATCGACAGGATCTGGAGGACTCATGCGTTCGGACTCAATGCTCGGTTGAAGATGTCTTCGAGCATAGCATTGCAAGCCCACTCCACGCCCACCCCACGACCATTCGCCAAAGGGCAACTCAGTCGCCAGGGTGCCAGTAGCGGCGCGTTTCGGCCCGATGTCCCCGCGCACGCACGCCATTACCGTCAATCTGGAACGACACCGCGCCCTCACTATCAGTGCGCCATATGCGCGACCCGGTACGCTGCCAGCGCTCGACGACGTCTGGGGCCGGGTGGCCGAAATGATTGCCATAGCCGGCCGAGAACACCACCGCGTCAGCCGCCACGGCATCGATCAGCGCCGCACTCGATGAGGAGCGGCTGCCATGATGCGGCGCCACCACCACCTCGCTTTTCGGCCAATCGCCGCGCTCGGCACTTTCGCCTTCGACGCGCGCTTCGATATCACCTGGAATCAGCACGCTGCCGCCCTCGGCACTGATGTGTAGCACGCATGACCGATTGTTGTCGCGCGTCGCCGCATCGCCCCTGCGCGGATGCAGCCAGGCAAAGCGCACACCGTCCCAGGTCCATGTCGTGCCTGCAAGACATGGCGCGTCCACGCCGCGCGCTGACATCTCGACGCCCTCACCTGCGATAAACCGCGTCACCGGCAGCGCTGCCAGCACGCTACCTGCGCCGCCAGCGTGATCATTGTCGCTGTGAGAAACGACGAGCATGTCGAGCGCAGCGATGCCACGCGCCCGCAGGTAGGGCACGACAATCCGCGCGCCGGCATCGTTGCCACGGTAATAGGCGCGGCCGGTGTCATAGAGCAGATCGTGCGCATGGGTACGGATGTGAATCGCCAGCCCCTGACCCACATCGAGCACGGTCGCCTCGAACGCGCCGGCCAGCGGACGCGACGGCGTCCACAAGGCCAGCGGGAGCGCCAGCATGGCACCGGCCAATCGCAGCGGTGTGCCGCGCGGCAACAGCAGCCACACCATCCCGGCGAGCGCGAGCACCACCAGCGCAAGCGGCGCCTGCGCGCGCGAAGCCATCGCCCACGGCCACGCGGCCATCACGTCGAGCGCCGTGAGCAGCCAATCGACGACCGTGCCAGCGAGGGCCGACGGCCACGCCAGGCCGGTGACACTGGCCACCAGCACAGGCGGCACGACCGCCATCGTCACCACCGGAATAGCCAGCGCATTGGCGATTGGCGCAACCAGCGAAATCTGCCCGAACCAAGTCAGCAGCAAGGGCGCGCCAAGAAGCGTCACGCCCCACTGCGCGCGCAGAAATTTCGCTGCGCTGCCCATCGGTCCATGACGACCGGCGAGCACCTGCAAGAGCGCGGCGACCGCGCCGAACGACAACCAGAAACCGCCGGAGACGACCGCCCACGGATCGAAGATCAACACCCCGCCGAGCGCCAGCGCGAGGACGTCGCCGGCCGCCACCCGGCGCGCGGAAAAGACTGCGATCGCGGCGACCAGCAACATGATTACTGCACGCGTCACCGGGACCCCAAAGCCGGCCAGCGCACCATAGCCGAGACCGGCGAGCGCCGCGCCGATCACGGCGGCGCGCTGCGTCGGCAGCCACAATGCGGCACGCGGCACGCGCCGCCACAACACGCTGAGCAAAGCTGCAGCCAGGGCAGCGACGATCGACACATGCAGGCCCGAGATGGCCACCAGATGGGCGGTTCCGGTGGCCCGCAAGGTTTCCCACTGCGCGTCGCTCACGCCGCTCTGATCGCCCACCGCGATCGCCGTCAGCAGTCCCGCCTGCGCCGGTGCAGCGGCCGAAATGCCGTGACGAATGCTGTCGCGCCAGCGATCGATTGCCGTCTGCAATGTATCCACCCGCTCGGGCAGCAGTTCGCCGCCGCGCACCGAGCCGCCACCGCCTACGCTGCGCGCGACCTGCCAGCC
>CBDULG010000011.1:0-21506 GCA_965367985.1 uncultured Rhodocyclaceae bacterium | reverse complement strand
GCTTCAAACAGCGAGGTTGCAAAGCCCATCGCGTGCGTGAATTCGTGGAACACCGCCGCGAAGAAATCAAACTCTTCGTCAGCGACCGCAATAACACCGTTCGGGTCGAGTTCCCAATTGGCACCCCAATTGACGTTCACTTCACCATCGGCGTCCGCACCATTGAGATCGGTCCCGTTCTGCAGCTTGTGCCTGATGACCTCAATACCGCCAAAATTCCCGGCGCCTTGTTCAACGAAAAACGAGCCGGCCGCGGCCAAAGTTCCGCTGGACGGATCGTCTGTCGATGTGGCCTCCAGAACAATGGTGCCCATGTTGCTGAAGTGCTGACCGAACAGGTCGGAATACAACATTCCGGCGGTTTCCAGCGCAGTCCGGCGTGCCGCGCCGTCGTCAATGTCTAGAAAACCCACACCCGCGGCGTTTTGGGTGTAGTCGAATTCAAACATCAACGCCGACTGAGCCGTGACGGGAATAAAAGCTACCCCTAACCCCAAAACCGACGTAAGCGCGATTTGTTTCGAAAATTGCATTGATTTCACGAATAGTGTCCTCGTCTACCTGATTAGTCGCCCAAGCCATATGGCACTAAGGCATTGCGGGTGTTATTAACCTTCTTTTCCATGTGCTTACCAGTACAAGCACTGCCGGTGTCGTAACGGCATCCTCGCTAAGCGGTTAGTTAAAAACGTCCTGTAAAGGTCCGCGGCGCGTTTGCGTCATATCCTCATGCAAATGTCGTCGCCACTCCGCAGAGCTCGGCATCGAACGATAAGCAAAATGCAAGCCAGGCATGATAACGGCGTTAAATATCAATCATTTGGAATCGAATTTCGATGGATGCGACGTTCGGAAAGCAGTGAATGTGTAATATTTCCTGACACTTCTGCGGCAATTCGTGGGCCGAATCCGCGCAGGAGTTACAGATGTTCTGCATCCAGGTGATGCGCGTGACGGCCATATATCGCGTGGAATTCGCCTTGACACCGATGTGCGCGCCCTGGCTATACGCTGGAAACCGGCGTTGCGCGTGCCTGCGTGTGTGGCCGGGCCGATGTTTTGCAAAGGCTGCAGGTTGGGCAGAGTGTCGCGACGCCCAACGTTTGCCGGCCTGCGTGACGTTGGGCTTCATGCGTCAGCCCAACCAACCCCGCGTCGTTGCAGACAAATTATTCGCCGATGATCCACGCGCCCTGTGACTGTGCCGACTGATCCGGCACCGGCCAGTGGTTGCGCAGGCGGCGTTTGGCGGGCGGCTCGCGCCAGTAGAGCAGCGCGCGGATATCGCGGATCACGTCGGGTTCTTCGGCGACATAGCTGTGGCCGAGCTGGAACAGGCCGGCGCCCTTGACGCGGATGGTGTCGATGCCGGGCAGGATCAGCAGCGGCGGCGCGCTGCCGGCCTTGCGGTCCTGCGCGATCCATTCCATCGCCGCCAGCGCCTTGTCTTCGTCGGCAACGTAGAGCGTGGTGCGTTCGGAGACCTTGGGATAGATCGCCGCGAGCTGGCGGAACAGGTTGACGTCGACATCGGGCGCAGCGAGGAAGATCTGGCCGAAGCGCACCCCCGCCTGCACGGCGGCCTGTGCGGTGGCACGGTACATGGCGCGCAGCAGGCCGCGGTTGCCCATGCTGTGGGCGATGATGTGCACCTTGCCGTTCTCTGCCAGCCCGGCCACCTTCACGAGGAAGCTGGCGATGTGTTCCTCGCTCGCTTCGATCGCGGCGACATCCGTAAAGTATCCCGACAGCTTGCCCTGCGACGGCCAGCTGTAAAAGGTGGTGATGCCGGGCACCTTGAGATCGAAACCGAGTTGCGCGGAGCGCCGCACGGCGTCGTCGAAGCTGGTGTTGAAGCCGTGGATGAAGACCAGGATGTTTTGGTCCGCAGGGTCGAGGCGGTCGAGGAAGCCGCGAATCTCGCGCTGAAAGGCCGCCTCGCTCAGTTCCGTTCCACCGGCCAGCTTGATACGGTCATCGACGCCGGTGAGCAGGCGCTTCCACAGCGGCGAGCCGAGTTCGCCGGGGCGGTGGTTGTCGGGGATGAACACCACGCGCTTGCCGAAGTGCATGGTGTTGTCGAAGCTGCCACTGAAGCCCTTGGCGGGATCGTCGGGATCGACCGGCTTGCGGTTGGTGCCGAACCACACCGGGTAGCAGGTGCCTGAAAACTCGGGCGGACATTCCACAGTGACCGTCGAGCGCGCGTCGCGCGCCGCGGCAGGCGGCGCAGGCGGTGCGGGCTTGATTGCCCGGCTGGTCGAGTACTCCCTGGTGGACTCAGTGGGCGCCGGCGGCGAACTGCACGCCACGCCGAACAGCGCCGCAAGACCCACTGCAGTGAGCTTGATTGCGAGGGCTGGCGTGGGGTGAGTCATGGGATGGCCTGCGCGCGTCATGGGGTCGGGAGCGGCCGGTCATTGCCGCTTCAGACGGGAGGAATCGATCAGGCTGGCCGCGGCGAACACGCATTGTCCGTCGGCGCGCGTGCGGAAGCAGAAATCGCCCATCAGGCTGCTGCTCTCCCAGGGTACCTGGAGGCGGCGCGTATCGCGCGCCACGGCCACGCGCACACGCTTGAACAGCTGCTCGACGGGCAGGCCGACGGCGTCGATGTTGTCGAGCAGATGACGGGTGTACAAGCTGTTGCGCTGGTTGCCGCCGTCCATCGCGACTGCCCCTGGTGCCGTGGCGAAGGCCACGAGCGTGCCGGCCGGCGCGTCGACCGCGGCCAGTCCGGAATTCGCCGCACCGCGGAAGCGCACCAGACGGCCGTCCGGCGCGACGAAGTTGAGGTTGGCAAAGGGGTTGTTGCGGCAGGCGTCGAGAATCATGATGTTGAGCCCGTCGCGCAATTGCCCGAGCCGTTCGAGTAACTCGTTCATGTCGGCGCTCTTGAAGGCGATCTCGTCCTCGCTGCGCAGTTCGGCGTCGACCGGGATCAGGTAATTGCGCCCCTTCACCTGCACGCCGTGGCCAGCGTAGTAGAACAGCCGCACGTCATTGTCGCTCGCCGCACTGACGAAGCGGCGGATCGATTCGATCATCTTTATCAGGCCCGCGTTCTCGAGCAGCTCGACCGTGAAGCCGAGTCGTTCGAGCGCCTCGGCCATGGCGTGCGCGTCATTCACGGGATTCTTCAACGGGCTGTAGGGGTAGTCTGCATTGCCGATCACCAGCGCCACGCGCCCGCGGCTGTCACCACCGTCACCCAGGCTGGTAGCGGCGCCGGCGAATGGGGCAAAGGCGGCCGACGCGAGCCAGATGAGCGCCAGCGCGAAGAAATGGATGAGAGGCTTGTTCGTTCGGGTCGACATGATTTCACTCCCCCGGCGGCGTTCCTTACTCGCGCGCCGGAAATTGTTCGAGGACGGCGACGTGCTCGACCAGATGACTGGCGGCAAACAATTGCGAGGCCCGATCAAGCTTGTCGGCCGGCACGGCGATCAGGTAATTGCCCAACTGCCCGGGACCACCGACCAGCGTGCCGCCGGCCTGTACCAGCAGCGCGCGCAGATCGCGTTCGGCCGCGTCGGCGCTGAAGCTCACCTGGAGCACCGGGCCACTGACGATCTGCCCCGGCGCAAGCGAGCGGATGGTCGAATACTCCGGGTCTTCGGCGGCCATCTGCGTATTCATCAAGGTGCCGATCACCGCGGCCTGCGCGACGATCACCGCGGCGCCGACCGCCATCGCGGGCTTGATCTGCAGGGCGGCAAAGAAGTCGCGAATGCGCTCGGCAATGCCGGCCGGCGCTTGCGCGGCGGCCTTGCGCGGCGTTGCCGCGGCCTCGGCATGAATGCGGATCATGAGGCGATCGAGGCCGAGCTCGGGCGAGACCTCTTCGGCCGCCGCGGACGCCGCTTCACGCACCTTCGTTTGCAGGCCCTCGGTCCAGCGCAGTTCGCTCTGGGCGTCAGGATGCTCGCGCAAGTAGGTGTCGACCCACGCGCGCTCAGTGCTTTCCAGCGTGCCATTCACATGCCACGGCAGCAATTCCTGAAACCGTCTCCGGGCGTCCGTCTCGTTCATCACGACTCACTCTCCAATAACAGGCGCAGGCAGTTCTTGATTTTCTGCCGCGCGTAAAACAGGCGCGTCTTCACGGTGTTGTCGGGGCAGGCCTGAATTTCGGCAATCTCGGCCACCGACATGCCTTCGTAAAACACCAGATGCAGACACTCGCGGTGTTCCTCCGACAACTTTCCCATGCAGTGCTGAACGCCTTCGCGGCGTTGTTGCCCGGCCAGCAGATCGAAGGCGCCGGGGTCGTCCGATGCGAGCTGGTCGCCCATTTCATCGACGTCCTCGTGCTGCTGTTCGCGGCCGCGCAATGCGCTGAGGATCTTGTAGCGCGCGATGCCGATCAACCAGGTGCTGAAGCGCGACTCGCCGCGAAAGCGATCTGCGTGACGCCACACTTCGTACATCGTATCGACCACAATTTCCTCCGCAGCCTGTATGTCTTTCATGCGACTGAGCGCATAGGTGTAAATCCGGCGGCTGAAGGCCTGATAGAGCGTGCTCATCGCGGCCTCGTCGCCCTCACCGATCTTTGCCAGCAAGGCAAAAACTTCGTCGTTGCTCAGTTCCATATTCGTATCGTTATTGTTTAGTCGCAGAAGCCGCGGTTTCGGTTCGAAGAGTTTTTCCTACCCCCGAATGTACCGTGCACTGGATCACGCGACCGCGCCGAGGCACGGCGCGCGGGATTCAGGTGCCGCTCGGAACGAAGATGAAGTCGCCCGATTCGTGCCCGGCGAACTTGAGTGGCGCGTACTCGGGCCGCTGATCGACCTGGAAGCGCTCGGCGGCATAGACCACGCGCGCAGCCACTTCCCGGTAGAGGCGTTGCGCCTCGAGCGCGCCTTCGTTCTCCCACAGTACGTCGAGGAAGGCCTTGGCGAAAACCGAATGCTCGCCGCCGCCGCCGTCCATCACCGGCTGCACGCCGCCCGAGGTGAGCGCCGTGCGCGCGCGCGCCTTGACGAGCGCCTTGAGCCAGGTGGCGCGTTCGTCGTCGGACAACCCCGCGTCGAGATTGCCGATCGACGAGCGCGTCATCGCGCCGGAGTAGCAGGAGTCGGCGACCACCAGCACATGCTTGGCCGACATCGCATTGAGGATGTCCGAGATGGCGACGCTGGAAATCCAGTTTGCATCGCTGTCCGGTTCGGCATCGACCGGCAGCCAGTGGCCGCGGAGATTGGCCCGGTCGAGCTCGCCGTGGCCGCCGTAATAGATCAGCAGATTGTCGTCTTCGGTAAGGCGGGCGCGCAGTTCGTTGAGCGCGGAGAGCAATTCGTAGCGCGTCGCGTTGGTCAGCGTGGTCACACTGAAGCCGTATTTCTTGCTCAGCACCTCGCTTACCGCATTTGCATCGGCCACCCCGGTATCGAGCGTCGGCAGGTATTGGTACTTCTCATTGCCGATCACCAGCGCATGGTATTTGCCGAAGTCGATTCCCGGCGTTGCGGGCAGGCGCCCTTCGGCGGCCGCCGCCTGCAGGTTTTCCGGCACCAGCGTGAAATCCAGCGCGGCGCGATTGCCCCTGCGGTCGATCGCCACCAGGCTCACCGGCGTGGTGTCGGGCCGCATCGACAGGTCCGACTTGAAGAGGCCGTTGGCGTCGACCGTTTCGGGCCGCTCATTGACCGTGAAGGACAGCAGCCCGGCCGGCGCCGTCACCTTGCCGACGATGGCACGTGTTTTTACCGCGCCGCGCACCTTGATCGTCAAGGGGCTGCGCATGGTCATCGCGGGTGGATCGATGAGTTGAATGCTCGGCGCCGCGATCGCCACATTCGAATCGGCGGCAGGTGTGACGGATGCTGCAACCGGCGCGGGCTGCGCTTCGAGTTGGGCGATACGCGCCTGATATTTCTTGGCCTCTTCCTCGACACGCGCGATGTCGGCCGCCTGCTGCGCCAGCTGCGCCTCGCGCTGCTCGAGTTGCTGTTCGAGGGCCTGCACGCGCGCCCGCGCCGGGCCCGACGCGGCGCTCTGTGTTCGGGTGCGCTCCAGTTCATCACGCAGCTGGTCGAGCTGGCGCTCATCTCTGGCGGCGACCGCACGGCGCGCGGTCAGCTCGGTCGAGGTCTCGGCCAGTTTGCGTTCGGTTTCTGCCAGTTGCGCGGCCAGCGCGCTGCGCTCCCGATCAGCGCCTTCGAGGCGGTCGCGATACTCGGCCACCGTGCGTTCGAGCTGCGCCACCGTAGTGCGCTGCGCTTCAAGCTCGCGTTCGCGTTGCCGCAATTGCTCGCCCAGCCGGCGCTCCGCTGCGCTGTTTCCTTGCGCCCGTGCTTGCGCGCGCTCGCGCTCGAGCCGGTCGATCTCGGAGCGCTCGGCGCCCTGCCGCTGCTGCAATTCCTGTCGCGCCTTGTCCAGTTCGCGGCGCGTCTGTTCGAGTTCTTCGCGCAAGGCGCGCAAGGCTTCGGTTTGGGCCGCACTTTGCACAGCCGGAGCGGCCGGTGCATCACCGTCGAGGGCGATGGCGCCGCCAAGCCCGGAAGCCTGGCGGTACAGGTTGAGCGCGGCCACCGGATCCTTGGTGACGCCCAACCCCTTCTCGTAAAGAAAGCCGAGGTTGATGCGCGCCCGCGCGTTGCCCTGTGCGGCGGCCTTCTCGTACCACGCGGCTGCGTCCGAATAGCGCGGTGCCGTACCACCGATGCCGCGCTCGTACAGTTCACCGACATAGGTCTGCGCCTGCGCGTCGCCGGCCTCGGCTTGTGGCAGCCACACCGACAGGGCGGTGCTGAGATCGGCGCGGTCATAGGCGACATATTCGCCGCCGCGGATCGCGCATTCGTCTGCATTGAGCTTGAGCGCCTGGCGCGGCGTCAGGTAGGTCAGCGCGGTGCCGAGGCGCCGCACCTGGCCGGGCAGCAGGCAATCGACGATCAGCAGGCCGTCGACGTTTCCGGGCGCGGCTCGATCAAAGCGCCCCGGCGCGCCGACGGACGAACTGCTCAAGGAAACGGCGAGGCCGAATCCGGCGGCGAGCACAGCGCGCAACATGGGTAACTTTCGCAAGCAATCAATCAACATGGTTCGCCTCCTCCGGGAGGTAGGCCGGTGGTTCTCGTAACCCGGCACTCGGGCGGGTGCGGGCGCCAAGACACCGACACGCCTGTCGTTCGCAACCGACACCGCCCACACTTAACGTATAGCATCCGCGGCGGTGTCGCGCTTCTCCATACGCACGTGGGTCGCAGGTGAACGCCGATGCGTTCAAGGAAATTCGCTTCGCGCGCTGCGGCGCGATGCGCAATTCCAAGATCGCCTGCCAGCCGAACATTCGTCGTCATGATGCGCCCTCCAGCGGAACCCGGATGACCGATCGCGCGCCGCCGCCGTCCGTGAACACTGCGACTGTCCCGCGTCCCGGCGATTATTTATATAAACCATTACACAACGCCCGAGCGTTGTGGGCTAAGACCGGGCCTGCGAAAACCTTGCGAAATCATGTATTTCGCATAATTCGTGAGGCTTTGATCGGTGCAAACAGCCGCTTGGCGCGCGTCAGGGGCTTGAAATCATGCGATGATCGGCTAGATTTGATGAGCGGCGGGCTGTTGTCCGCAACTTTGCAAACCCAGGGGAGAAGATAACAATGCGTGGTCAATTGATTTCACACGGAACCGGCGCCGTACTTGTTGCGGCATTTACTTACTGTGGACCAGCGTTCGCTCAGTCGGGCCCGGTGAGCGGTCTGCCGGGATTAACGGAATCGCAGCGCGCGACGGGCGCCGCGATAGAGACGTTTTGCCCGAACCTGCCTTCCCCAAATGCGGCAGGCAGCTTAGTGGAGCGATTGTCGGCGTCGTGTACAGCACTGGTCGTCAATTCCATCAATAATCCAACCGACAGTCTCAACGCGACAGCCTTGCAGGCGATCGCCTCGGAAGAGTTGTTCGCGCCGGGGCGCGTCGCCACCAGTTCGACCGGCGGCAACGCGATCTCGGGCCGCCTGCTGGCGCTGCGCAGCGGCGGGCGCGGACTGATGCTGGCCGGCTCGACGGTGACCATCGACGGTGTCCAGTATGCCGCCGCGGACCTGCTGCCGGTGGGCACGCGCGGCGGCGGCGCCGCGGCGGACAGCGCGTTCGGCGGACGCTGGGGCGGCTTCATCAACGCCCATTACAACACCGGCAACCGCGACGACAGTGCGCTCGAAGACAGCTTCGATTTCGACGACATCGGCCTCACCGCAGGCGTCGATTACCGGGTGTCGGACGCGTTCGTCGCCGGCGTTGCGCTCTCCTGGTCCGATACCGAAGTCGATTTCGACCAGAACCTCGGCAGCGTCGACACCGACACCTGGGGTCTTACCGGCTACGGCAGCTACACCCACGGGCCGTGGTATGTCGACGCGCAACTGGCCTACGCCAGCCTCGACTTCGACAGCCGCCGCAACATCATCGTGCCGGCCCCGTTCGGCTTCAACACCGCGGCCAAAGGCAGCACCGACGGCGACCAGTGGAGCGCCTCGGTCGGCGCCGGCTACAATATGAGCCACGGCGAGATTACCGTCACGCCGTATGGCCGCCTCGACTACCTACGACTCAAAGTGGACGGCTTCACCGAGTCCGAGCCGGTCGCCGGCCTCGGTCTCGACATCGGCGACCAGACGACCAAGTCGCTGCAAACGGCGATCGGCGCACGCGTCTCCAAGGCCATCAGTACCAGTTCAGGCGTGTTCTCACCCTACGCGTCACTCGAATGGAATCACGAGTACGAGAACGACCGCCGCACGCTGGTGGCCAAGTACACCGCCGATCCTTTCAACACCTTCTTTGCCATCCCCACCGAGGATCCAGACCGCAATTTCTTTACCCTGGGTCTGGGCGTCGTCACCGTCTACCCCAACGGCCTGTCGGCGTTCGCCAACGTCGACGCGGTGCTCGGACTCGAGAAGACCGACAGCTACGCCTTCACGATCGGCTTGCGCGGAGAATTCTGAGCATCACCTTTCGCAACACCCGAAACGCCAGCGCGGTGCCTGCACGGACCGCGCTGGCGTTTTCTTGCCTTCTGCTCGGAGCGTGCATGACGCCGTCGGAGCGGATCGACCGGCGCGCCGCCGCCGACGGCCTGGTGCGCGAAGTAATCCGCGGCACGGCCTTCCGCCACCTCACCTACCACCGACCCGGCCTGGATGATCGACGCGGCGTGCTGCATGTCTACATCGAGCACGATGGCACGCCATGGCTGCGCGGCGGGCAGGTCGCCGCCGACCCCACGCCGCGTGAGCCGCTGATGCTCGCGCTGATGCATCTCGATGACGCCCCCGTGCTGTATCTGGGCCGGCCATGCTATTTCCGTCTCGAGGGCAACCCGCCCTGCGATGCGCTGCGATGGACCCATCGGCGCTATGCGCCCGAGGTGGTGGACAGCATGGCCGCCGCACTGCACCGATTTCTCTCCGCCCACGCGTACGCGCGCGTCGTCTTTTTTGGCCACAGCGGCGGCGGTACGCTTGCCGTGTTGCTCGCCGAACGCTTTGCCACCACCGTCGGCGTGGTCACCGTGGGCGCCAATCTGGACATCGATCGCTGGGCGCAAGTCCACGACTACAGCCTGCTGGAGGGCTCGCTCAACCCCGCCGAACGCGCGCCGCTGCCAGCGACGCTCGTTCAATGGCATTACGTAGGAACGAAGGATCGCAATGTGCCGCCCGATCTGGTGAAGGCCTATGTGCGCGGCCATCCCCCCGCCGAAGTGATCGAGGTCGACGATGCAGATCATGCATGCTGTTGGCAGCGTGTGTGGCCCGGCATGCTCGGCAAGCTGCGCGAACGCCTGTCTCGCCGCTGATCGACCGTTCCGGCACGCCATATCCTGCCGGGCGAAAAAAGTGTGAACCGATATCGCCAGCCCGGCGACTCAGCTTACGAACGGCGCAATTGCCGGCAACCCCTTGGAGGAAGACATGAAAATCACGACTCGCCTGTTCTCGCTCTCTCTTGCGCTTGCCGCGACGATGCAATTTGCCCATGCGGGCGATGTGCGGCTCTACCGCGCTGACGAAACGCCCGATCCGCGTGACGTCGCTTCGATCCTGAGCCGCAAGGCCAGCGATACACCGAACATCAAGTTCCGCTCGATCCGTCTGACGTCGGACCGAACCGCCGCCGAAGAACAGAAACCCGACGGCCTCGCCCTGCCGGTGCAGTTCGCCTTTGACTCGGCGAGCATCATGCCGGAGGCGAAACGCCAGCTCGACGCAGTGGCCAGCGGCATCAAGCTCGCCGATGCCGACGCCGAAGTGGTCATCGAGGGTCACACCGATGCCATCGGCAGCCGCACCTACAACGAACGCCTGTCACTGCGTCGCGCCGATGCGGTGAAGGCCTACCTGGTGCGCGAGCACGGCATCGCCCCGCAACGTCTGCGCGCCGTGGGCGCCGGCATGGACCGCCCGTACAATCCGGCCAACCCGTTCGCCGGTGAAAACCGCCGCGTCGAGTTTCGCGCCGACGCGGGCTGAGTCCGGTACCGCGCGCTAGCCCGAGCGGCCGGCGCGCATTTCGAAACGCAACATCGCGCGGCGGAAACGCCGCGCGTTCCATTTGATCATCGGTCGATACAGCCAGCGGAACACCCAGCCCGGTGCGCCGATTGCGCGTTCTTCGTGCGCGACGCGCGCCCGCGGATGATCCATGAAGCGCAGGCCCGAGCGCACATCGCGCGCATCATCGGCCATAAAGTCGATTCGACTCAGGTGCTTGACCGCCTTGTAGCCATAGTGCGCCGGCGCCACCAGCCGCAACGGCGCGCCATGATCGATATCCAGCGGCAATCCATTCAGCGTGTCGGCGAGCAGCACGTCGTCGGCCATCAGGTCATCGAGCAAAAGCGCGCTGCGATAGCCGTCCTGTCCACGAAAAACAACCCGTCCGGCGCCGGCGTGCGGGTGTGCCCGCGGCTCGATCACGTGTCGAAAGAAATCCGCAAAGCGAAATCCGCTCCAGCGCAGCGCGCAAACGCTCCACGTCGTCACACAGTGGAAATCAGCGACGCGCTCGACGCGCTGCAGATTGCATTGCGCCGGCGTGACGACGATCGTTTGGTCGATCTCGCCGCCAATGCGCAATTCGGCGCGTGTCGAGTCGGCGGGGAAACGACTGGCGAAGCGTGGCAGGCCGAAGCGCGGGAAGTCCGGCGACCGCTGCTGGCCAGGCGGCAGCATGTCGGCCCGCTAGCGGCGCGCCGCACTCGGCGGCAGCGCGCAGGCGGCGTCGTACTCTTCGCCCAGGCGCGCCACCAGTTCGGCCACCGGCGGCAGATCGTGAATCGTCGCCACGCCGTGGCCGGCACTCCACAGGTCGCGCCAGGCCTTGAGTTCGTCCTTCATGTCCTTGAGTTTGCCTTTGCCGTCGCTGCGTGTGAGCTGGCTGCGCTCGAAGCCCGCCGTCTCGAGGCTCGGCCAGAGGAAGTTAGCATTGGTGCCCGAGATGGCATCTGTATAGACGATCTGGTCGACCGTGCTATCGACCACCATCTGTTTGTACTCGGGCGGCGCCAACGCCTCTTGCGTGGCAATGAAGCGCGTGCCGAGATAGGCAAGATCGGCGCCCAGCACCTCGGCGGCGCGCACGCTCGCGCCGTCGGAAATGGCACCGCCAAGAATCAGGGTGCCGTCCCAGAACTCGCGAATTTCGCGCACCAGACTGAATGGACTCTGGGTGCCCGCGTGGCCGCCCGCGCCAGCGGCTACGGCAACGATGCCGTCGACGCCGGCGGCAATCGCCTTGCGTGCATGCTTGGCGTGGATGATGTCGGAGAACACCAGCCCGCCGTAGCTCTTGACGGCTTCGACCACCTTGACCGGCGGGCCAAGGCTGGTGATCACGATAGGCACCTTGTGCTTGACCAGCAGGTCGAGATCAGGCGCGACGCGCGCGTTGCTCGGATGCAGGATGAGATTGACCCCCCAGGGCGCGAACGGCGTCTGCGCGGCGGCTTCGCGCTGTGCCTTGGCGGCAGCATCGATGCGCCCGAGCCATTCGTCGAGCAATTCGCTGGTGCGCGCGTTGAGCGCCGGGAAACTGCCCGCCACGCCAGCCCGGCACGCGCCGATGACCAGCTCGGGCCCGGAGACGAGAAACATCGGCGCAGCAATTGCCGGCAGGCGCAATTGGCCTTGAAGAGCCTTGGGAATACTCATGCGATCTCCTGTGTTCTTGGCAGCGCCGTCGCATCGCCGCGAGGAAATGATGAGAGGCACTCTAGCATGCGCGGCGCTTCGTTCAAACGATCGTTTGGAATGCCTCGGCCGATTCGATTGTGCGGCCGTCGGCGTCTTTGCTATCGTCCGACCTTCACCGGTTTTCCGGCGCGCTGGACATCTGCCATGCCCTCCACCGAATCGCTTATTTACGGCCTGACGATCGCGGGCGCCGTAGTCAATGCGGCCTCCGGCGTGCTCGAATCGGGGCGAAAATCCTTCGACCTGTTCGGCATGAGCGCGGTCGCGCTGGCGGCGGCGCTGGGCGGTGGCAGCCTGCGAGACATGCTGCTCGACCGCAAGGTGTTCTGGATTGCCGACCAGAGCTATCTCATCGCAGCCTTGATCGCCGGCGTCGCCACATTCGTGCTGGCGCGCCGCGTCCGCCTGCCGCCACGGCTTTTTCTACTGCCCGACGCGCTCGGCCTGGCGCTGTTCACCGTGGTCGGTACCCAGGTGGCGCTGCAACTGGGGTCACCCTGGCTGGTGGCCAGCCTGATGGGCGTGATCACTGGCGTGTTCGGCGGCATTTTGCGCGACATCCTGCTCAACGAGACACCGGTGATCTTCAGCAGCGAGATCTACGCGACCGCCTCATGGGTTGGCGCGCTGACCCTGATCGGGCTGCCGCATCTCGGCATCTCGCCCGCGGTGTCGGCGCTGTGCGGCGGCGCGGTCGTGTTCGTGCTGCGCCTGATCGCGATTCACTGGCGCTGGGGTTTGCCGATTTATTCGGCGCGCAGTTGAGGGCCATCGCCAGCATTGAGCTGCAGGCGTGCATCGCGCACGCTCAAGCCCTGCCAGCGCAAGGCGCCGACCTGCAGGTCGAGGCTCAGCGGCAGGCCGCGCCACGCGTCGAGCGGCGCCGGCCTTGGGCTGTCCCCGGCCGGCGGCGGAAGCCAGCGGTCGAGATCGAGCGCGTCGACACGCCCCTCGAGGCGCGCCCAGCGCGCCTGATGGCCATCGATCTGCCACTGCCCGTCGAGCCGCGTGGATTCCGCCTGCGCTGTCACGCGGCCCTCGCCGCGCAGCGTGTCCGGCCACAAGCGGCCGTCCAGCATCCCATCCAAGATGACCTGCGCGCCAGCGCGTGAAGGATCGGGCACGGGGACGCGCCAATCGCCGACGCGGACATCGATGCGCGGCTCGGCGAGGTCGAATCGCAGCTCACCCTCGGCCAGCGTGACCTCCACCGCGGGTTCCGCGCCCTGCCAGCGCAGCGTGCCGGCCAGCGGCGCCACGCCGAGCGCCATGGCATCGGCGGACAGCGTCGCCTCGCGCAATGAGAGCAGCGTGTCGGCGGGCGGTGGCAGCGCCATCTCGAAGCGCGCGACCTTTGCCTGCAGCGTGCCGGCGTTCAGTTGCGCGTCCTTGATGTCGGCCTGCAACTCGGCGCGCTGCGCATCGCGCGTGATCTGCGCGCGTGCGGTCACGGTCAGC
Organism: uncultured Rhodocyclaceae bacterium; assembly: GCA_965367985.1. GTDB lineage: Bacteria > Pseudomonadota > Gammaproteobacteria > Burkholderiales > Rhodocyclaceae > Nitrogeniibacter. The sequence goes on along the minus strand of CBDULG010000011.1, from coordinate 7,834 downwards.
GCGCTCGCCCTGCCCGTCGGATCGACCTGCGCGCGCGCCGCTTCGACCTGCATCGAGGCGCCCTCGAGCGCACCCCGTTCGCCCTTGACGGTGAGCGTCAGCGGCGCCAGCAAGACGCCGCCGTCCTGCCAATGCACATTCGCCGAAAACGCGCCATTAACGACATCGTCGCGCCGTTCAATGCGCGCGCTCACGTTCAGTTCCGACCCGGCATCGGCCACCGGCTCGAAGGTGGCACGCTCGACACTCAGCACGACCGGCGGCGCCTCCCATGGATGCACCACCAGATGCGCGTCGTTGAGCGTCAGGCCGGCCAGCGTCCACACGAGCGCTTCGCCGCCAGAGGCCGCGGCGTCGGGCGGGCGCGGTAGCGTCCAGCGACCGGCGTCATCTTGGAAGAGTTCAGCGCGAAGGCCGAAGACCTCGATCCCCACCGGTCGTGCACCGGCCTGACCATCGCCTGCCCACTCGGTGCGCAGCGCGAGTCCGGCAATGTCGATCCGCCCCTGCCTACCGTCCGGCGCGCGCCAGTGCAGGCCGTCGAGCCGCAGCTTGGGCGGAAAAAGCTGCCACTGCAGCGGCGTGTCGAGCGTCACGCGACCCGGCAGCCGCGCTTCGAGCTGCTCGATCAGCGCACGGCTTGCCCACGTCGCACCGTAGCGCCAAAGCACCGCCGCTGCCACAGCAATGGCCGCAGCGAGCAACAACACAATCAGAATGAGAAGACGGGGACGGTTCTGGGCAGCCACGACGCGATGATCCTGGAAACGGCAGTTGGACGCAGCCGAGTATGCGGCCGGCGGGTCGTGTAACACGGCGCAAGTCGACCGCAGAAGCGGCCCCTGCGATCTCAGTTGCCAAAGAAGGCAACGCAGTCAGGCCCCGCGCGTAGCGCACTCACCCACCGGTTGACAGTTGTCGAAGTCGAAACAGTCAGACCACACGATAACCTGCCAAGCGCGAGAAGCGGTCAACTGGCGTTTTCAGGATGATGCGCGACGCGCCCGTCTCAGGCGTCGACGAGCGCCGCTTCGCTGTGCACTACCGGCAAGGACAAGGTGAAGGTGCTGCCCTCACCCGGCGTACTCGCAACATGGATGTGGCCCCCGTGGCGCTCGGCGACCGTCTTGACGATCATCAGGCCGAGACCGAGGCCCGCTTCGCGCCGGCTTGCCGCCGTGGGCAGCCGGCCAAATCGGCGGAACAAGCGCGGCAGCAGTTCGTGGCGAATACCCTCGCCGTGATCGGTGATCGACACCGCCCAGGCACCGCCGTCGCGTTTGATTTCCACCAGCACCTCGCTGTCCGACGGCCCGTACTTGATCGCGTTGCCGAGCAGATTGACCAGCGCACGGCGCACCAGCTCGCGATCGCCGCGCACGAAGCAGGCCTCCTCGTCGTCGACTACCGGCCGCACCGTCACCTGCACCGTTCGCGCGCGCGCCAGCACCCACACTTCGTCGGCGGCGTCCTGCACCGCCGCGACCAGGCTGAATTCCCGGAACGAGGCGGCGTCGACGGACTCGGCGCGCACCAGGCGGAACAGGTCGTCGGCAAGTTTGAGCGCCGAATTGGCATAGCGGTTGAGCTGGCGCAGCAACTCCTGCCCCGAGGGCGGCACGTCGCCCGAGATGCGTTCGGCCTCGATCAGCGTGAGGATCGAAGCGATCGGCGAACGCAGATCGTGCGACAAATAATGCATGGTCTCTTCGCGGCTGCGCTGCGCTTCGTGGATGCGCGTGATGTCGGCGAGACCGAGCACCGTACCGATGCGCGTGCCCGCGGCGTTGACCAGGCCGCTTACCGACACCAGCACGCGTGCGCCGCTCGGCGCGTCGAGCTCGCGCGTGACGACCTTGCCGTGCGCGTCCGGCACTGGCATGTCGCCATCATCGCTATCGCGCGGCCATTCGAGCGCCGCCAGCGCATGCGCGACATCATCCGGGCGGTTGGCTTCGAGCAGCGCCATTGCCTGGCGGTTGCACAACATCACTTCATGCGCCGAGTTGGTCACCACCGCGCCAACCGGCAAGGTATCGAGGGTGTCGGCAATGAAGCGGCGCACCTCGCGCTGGCGCTGTACCGCTTGCGTCACGCGGCGAATACGCGCCTGCAACGGGTCGGCATCGTGAATCGCCGGCAGATGGGGCTGCATCACCGGGAACAGCATGCCGGCGTCGCGGTGAAGAATTTCCAGTTGATCGTCGAGATGGCGCTGCGCCGCTTCGAGGCGCCGCCAGCTCCACAGCGGGTAGCAAAGCACGCAACCAAGAATCGCCCCGAAGGGCGGAAACCACCACTGCGCGCTGTGCAGCAGGCTCGCCGACAACACCAGCGTGCCCGCCGAGGCGAGAAACGCAATCAACAGCGCGCCGCGCGGCGTGGACCGCAGCATGATCACCATCAGCCCAACGACGATCGCTGCCGCCAGCGCGCCGGCCAGCGGCAGCGGCATCATGTGTACGCCATCGCCGCGCCTGAGCGCGGAGTAAACGGTGGCATTCACTTCCACCCCGGGCATCGGCCGGTTGAACCCCGAGGTGGGCGTTGGCACGCTGTCCGCCATGCCCATTGCGGTTGCGCCGACGAACACCACCTTGTCGCGCAGCACGGCTGGATCGACATCGCCGCGCAAGACGTCGGCATAAGATACATGGCGGTAACTGCCCGGCGGCCCGGAAAACGGGATACGCAACCAGTCGCTGCGGTGCCAGGTGGCGCCCGCGCCGTTGACCGGCGGCGCATAGCGCGCTGCGCTTGCGGGGTCGGCCTGCTGCAAGGTGGCGAGTGCCAGCTGCGGGTAGCGCGGCGTGCCGAATCCCTCCCACAGGTAGACGCTGCGCGCAATGCCATCCGGATCCAGTTCGACGTGTATGTGCCCGAGGGCGGCTGCGCTGGCGCGAAAAGCGGGCGCCGGCAGCGCTTCACCGGTGATGCGGTTGCCGCGCGACGCCTGCACGACCGGCAGTACCACATTGCCGCTGTCGCGAATCGCGCGGGCCAGCACACGATCGGCGGCCGGATCATCCGGGTTCGGCTCATTCAGAATGATGTCGAGCGCCACCACTTTGGCGCCCGCCTCGGCGAGGCGTTCGAGCAGCGCGGCATGGACCGAACGTCGCCACGGCCAGCGCCCGATCTCGGCGAGGCTGGGATCGTCGATGGCGACGATGGTGATATCGTCGTCGATCTCGTGCGTCGCCATCGACATCGCTGCGTCATAACCGGTCTGGTCGATCCGCCAGCCCCAGCCGAACCAGGTTGCCACCAGAGCAAGCGCCGCGCACAGCAGCGTGACCATCAACCATTCAACGGTGCTGCGTTGCGTCACCGTGCCACCCCGCAATCGCTCAAAGCAGCAGGATCAACAGCGGTGTCGCCCAGAACCACTTGGGCAACTGCGCCGGCACGACCACCTGCTGAGGCGCCGAATAGTTTCCGACGAAGCCGTCCGGGTCGATCGCCCGCACACGCAGGTAATACGCCCCCGCACCCGGTTTGGGCAGCGTCATCTCCGCCTCGTCGACCTGCCCGCTGGCAATCACGCTGTCGAAACGGGCGTCATCGGCCAGCTGGTATTCGAAGCGCTGCTCCGGCTCGCCACCCCACGAGAAGAACATTGAGTCTTCGTCGAACGTCGGTGCCGCCACCGGCGCCATCGGCGGACGCACGGTAAAGGACACTGGATCGCCCCACGGACCGAGATCGCCATCAGCGCGCGTGCTGGCGAGGCGCAAGAAATACGTGCCCTCGTCGAGTGCAACGCGATGCGCGTTCTCTGCAATGGCATCCTCGACAACGAGTGGATTGGAGAAGTCCGCGCTGCGCGCCAGCATGAAGCGATACGCCGCCGCGCCTTGTGACTTGGACCAGGCGAAGTCGACCTCGCCCGCATTGGCCTTGCCGCCCGGACGTGGCGCGCTAACGAACGGTGGCTCGGGTCGCGCCTTGAGGCGGAAGGGACGCTGCGCATCACGCCCCTCGAGGCCTTGCGAGTCGATGGCCCGTGCGCGCAGGAAATAGTCGCCATCGGGCAGGCCGTCGATCCTGAGGTCGGGCAGCGCGGCGCGCGTTTCGGCCACGATGCGGGCGAAGTCGGCGTCGAGCGCGACCTGGCCGCGATAGCCCACCGCCCCTTCGACCGGTGTCACCGCAAAGCGCAGCAGCGGGCGCTCATGCAGGCTTGGCACAGCCGAAAGGCCAGGCGGCGGCAACAGCGCCACCGGCGGCGGCAACGGCTGGCCAGTGCGCGCCACCAGACCGAAGCCCGAATTGAGCGTGATGCGCGCACCCGATGAATCGCCCGTGACATGCACCGATCCCTCGCGCATTTCGGCGAGCGTTTGCTCCGCCTCGGCAGCGACGCGGAAATTCGTGCCGCGCACGCCGATGATCGCGGTTGGCGTACGGATGCGGTAGCGCGCCGCCGGCCCTTGTTGCGGTTGCACCTCGGTTTCGATGCGACCGCGCTGGACCTTGAAGGTCGCACGCTGTGAAGCTTCGAAACCGACAAAACCGTGCAGGGCCTCGATCTCGACATCGCTACGCGGCTGGAGGGTGAGGCGCGAGCCGTCCGGTAACTCGACCGTCATGAAGCTGTCGGCCTGCGTGCTCAGGTTGGCGCCCTCGCTCACGCGATCCCCGGCATCAACTGCGCGGCCATCGGCCTGTGCAGCGCCGCTGACGAAAACGATGTGCGCTTCGCGCGGCGCCTTGCGCAACAGATCGGCCGGAATACGCAGCACCGTGCCTACCGGTATGCGACGCGGATTTTTCACGCGATTGATCCGCTGCAGCATGGGCCACTGCGCCGGATCCTTGAGCAGCGCGTCGCCAAGTCCAATCAAGGTGTCATTTTTCTGAACCGTGTAGCGCAGCAGGTCGTCACCTTGCGCGACCGCCACCGAAGCTGCCGCACAAAGCACCACAGCGGCCAGACGAATCGCCAGGATGCGTATCCAATGGTCAACGCGTCGCATTGCGCCTCCCTTTGCAATCAATTGTTTCATCATACTGCCGCGGGCCGCCACGGGGTCAAGAAAACTGATAATTGTTGTCGCCTGTGGGGCGAACGTCTTGTGCTACGCGCTAGACAGCTACATACTTATGCCAAAGGCATGTGGCAAGATGGCCCCGGCTCAACAATCTAACAGGGAGAGTACGACGTGAGTTTTATTTCCGAATTCAAGGAATTTGCCGTAAAGGGCAATGTGATTGACATGGCGGTCGGCGTGGTAATCGGCACCGCATTCGGCAAGATCGTCGATTCCTTCGTCAATGATGTGATCATGCCCGCCGTAGGCAAGCTGGTGGGCGGCGTTGATTTCTCCAACCTGTTCGTGAACCTCGGTGACGGTAGCTACGAAACGCTCGCGGCGGCGGAAGCGGCAGGTGCGCCGATAATCAAGTACGGCGTGTTCATCAACACCTCGATCAACTTCCTCATCATCGCGATGGCGATCTTCATTGCGATCAAGGGCATCAACAAGCTCAAGCGCCCGGAACCCGTAGAGGAAGTGCCCGCCGAAGTTCCTGAAGACATTCAACTGCTGCGCGAAATTCGCGATTCGCTCAAGCGCCACTGAACGAACCGTGTGGACGTAAAAAACCCGCGCCGTCGAGCGCGGGTTTTTATTTTACGGTCTGCCGTCAGCTTTCGTCTTCGGTCGCCGCCTCGGACATCTTTTCGAGCCGATAACCGTAATTGTAGGTGGGCGTCAGGCGGAATCCATTCTCCGGGCGCAAGCCCAGCTTGCTGCGCACCCGGCTGATGTGCGTGTCGACGGTGCGCGTCGCCAGATTCGGATTGCGCCCCCAGACCGCCTCGAGCATGTGGCCACGCGAGAGCAGCCGACCCAGGTTACGGAACAAGAACATCGCCAGGTCGAACTCCTTGTCGGTGAGCTCAACCGGTTCGCCATTGACGGTAACCCGCTTTGCATTGGTATCGAAATAGAATGGCGGCACATCGATGACCAGGTCATTGGTCATCGGCCGCGCCCGGCGCATCACCGCCTCAATGCGCGAGATGAGTTCATAACGCCGCACTGGCTTGATAAGGTAGTCGTCCGCGCCCGCACCCAGCGCGGTCACCACGTCTTCTTCGGAATCGCGCGCGGTGACGAAGATCACCGGCGTGTCATTGGCGCGATCCTGGCGCAGCCAGTGCAACACCTCGGTGCCACTCATCTCGGGCAGCATCCAGTCAATCAGGCACAGATCGAAACTTTCGCGCCCCGCCACGCGGATGAATTCGCGTGATTCGCAGAACGGGTAGACATCGTGGCCGGCATCGCGCAGCCAGTCGGCGAGCGTATCGTTCTGAACGCTATCGTCTTCAAGAATCGCCAATCGCAATGTGGGTGCCCCCCTAATAGGCCGCCCGGCGCCACCCGGCATAGTGTGATATTAACGCAAGCCGGGTTCGAAACGCGATCGCGGTCTTAGCGCCGGTCACCGACAAACGGATTGCTGGCGCGCTCCTGCCCGATTGTGGACATCGGTCCATGACCGGGAATGAAGGCCACGTCGTCGCCCAGCGGCCAGAGCTTGTCGCGAATCGACGCGATCAGCGTGTCGTGATCGCCGCGCGGAAAGTCGGTGCGTCCGATCGAACCCGCAAACAGCACGTCACCGACAACCGCCAGTCGCGATGCGTCATTGAAGAACACGATGTGGCCGGGCGTGTGCCCCGGACAATGCAGCACCTGAAAACGCGCGTTGCCGACAGTGACCTCATCGCCGTCGGCGAGCCAGCGATCGGGCGTGAAGACCTCCACGGCGGCGAATCCGAACATGCGGCTTTGCTTGTCCAGCGCGTCGAGCCAGAAATGCTCATCTTCATGCGGCCCCTCGATGGGCACCCCAAGCGTTCGCGCGAGCGCAGCGGTGGCGCCGACATGATCGATATGACCGTGGGTGAGCAGGATTTTTTCGACCGTTACGCCGGCTTCTTCAATCGCGGCAAGGATGCGCGGCAGATGGCCGCCGGGATCGACCACCGCAGCCTGACGCGTGTCGGCGCACCACAGCAAGGAGCAATTCTGTTCGAAGGGTGTGACGGGGATAATGCGGAATTCGATCATCTGACAGCTTGGGCAGAAGTTGCAATCATACCCAAGAAGAGTGGGGCTGGCGCGCCTGGCTGGAATCGAACCAGCGGCCCCTGGCTTCGGAGGCCAGTGCTCTATCCACTGAGCTACAGGCGCGCAAAGGCGAGCAGCATAGCGCCTTTTCCGGGACGCGTCCACGCGGGGTTTCCCAATCCGCGGGGCACACCGCTATAATCGCTTTTCCGTTTTTTTTTTCGTTAGAGGAAGCCCGCATGCCCGACTCACGCGCCCTGATCGCCGTTGCCGCGCTCGTCACCCTGCCGCTTGCCGGCTGTGGTAACGACAAAACCCTCGACAGCGAAAAATCCGCTAGCCTGACACAGCCGGTCGCGCGCGTCGAACTGAAAGTCGAAAAGGCGGCGCCGGGCAGCCGCACCGGGGAGCAGATCTACGAAAGCGTGTGCGCGAGCTGTCATAGTTCGGGGGCGTTGAACGCACCCAAGACCGGCGACACCGCGGCGTGGGCGCCCCGCCTCGCACTGGGGCTGGATGCACTGGTCAGTTCGGCGACCAACGGCAAGGGCTCGATGCCCGCGAAGGGCGGCGCCGTCGACTTGACCGATGCGGAATTGGTGCGCTCGGTCGTGTATCTGGCCAACCAGTCCGGCGGCAGCTTCGAGGCGCCCGCCGACGGCGCGGCGCCGGCCGACGCGGCCACAGCCGAAGCCGCACCAGCTGAAGCCGCACCTGCAGAAGCCGCGCCAGCCGAAGCCGCGCCCGCC
>CBDULG010000010.1:0-21560 GCA_965367985.1 uncultured Rhodocyclaceae bacterium | reverse complement strand
ACCGCTTCATGCACGCCGTGGAGTTGCAGCGCCTCGGCGCCGACATCCAGATCGATGCCAACACGGCCGTGGTCACCGGGGTTGCTGCACTCGAAGGTGCGACCGTGATGGCGACCGACCTGCGTGCCTCCGCTGGCCTGATCATCGCCGGCTTGGTCGCCGAAGGCGAAACCGTGGTGGAACGCATCTACCATCTCGATCGCGGCTACGAACATCTCGAACAGAAGCTCACCGCGCTCGGCGCGCAAGTGCGCCGCGTGTCCTAATCCGCTTTCGACCTTCGCTGAGGAACCACTGTGTCCGGCATTACGATCGCCCTGTCGAAAGGGCGCATCTTCGAAGAGACGCTCCCGCTGCTCGCCGCGGCCGGAATCGAGCCGACCGATGACCCCGAGAAATCCCGCAAGCTGATCATCGGTACCAATCGCGCCGATGTGCGCCTGGTCATCGTGCGCGCCTCCGATACGCCGACTTACGTGCAGTACGGTGCCGCCGACCTGGGCATAGCCGGCAAGGACGTGCTGATCGAACATGGCGGTGCCGGGCTGTATCAACCGCTCGATTTGCAAATCGCGTGCTGCCGACTGTGTGTCGCGGTGCCGTGCGGCTTCGACTACGCTGCAGCGACGCGCCCCGGCGGGCGCATTCGCGTGGCCACCAAGTATGTCAAGGCGGCGCGCGACCACTTCGCCTCGAAGGGCGTTCACGTCGATCTGATCAAGTTGTACGGATCGATGGAACTGGCGCCGCTGGTCGGTCTGTCACAGGCAATTGTTGATCTCGTCTCCACGGGCGGCACGCTGCGTGCCAACAATCTCGAAGCGGTCGAGGAGATCATGAGCATCAGCGCGCGGCTGGTGATCAACCAGGCCGCATTGAAGGTCAAGCGCGAGCTGCTGCAGCCGCTCATCGAGGCTTTTTCCGGAGCCGTCCAGCCATGACCCAACGCCTCATTCGCCGGCTTGATTCGTCCGCAGCCGATTTTTTGCCAACGCTCGACGCCTTGCTGGCTTTCGAAAGTGGCACCGACCACGCGATCGAACAGGCGGTCACCGACATCCTCGCCGCAGTGCGCGAGCGCGGCGATGAAGCGGTGTTGCAATTCACCCATCGTTTCGACCGGCTCAAAGCCGGCGACATGGCGGCACTGGAACTGCCGCAACAGGCACTCGATGAGGCGCTGCATGCGCTGCCCGATGCGCAGCGCGCCGCGCTCAAGGTGGCGGCCGAGCGGGTCGAGCGTTACCACGCACGGCAACTGACGCAGGGCTGGGAGTTCACCGAACCGGATGGCACGCGGCTGGGGCAAATCGTCACGCCGCTCGACCGCGTCGGCTTGTACGTGCCCGGCGGGCGGGCCGCCTACCCCAGTTCGGTCCTCATGAACGCCATTCCGGCCAAGGTGGCGGGTGTCGGCGAGCTGATCATGGTCGTGCCGACGCCCGACGGTGAGCGCAATCCGCTGGTGCTGGCGGCCGCGGCGATCGCCGGTGTCGATCGCGTGTTTACCATCGGTGGTGCGCAGGCCGTGGCGGCGCTGGCTTTCGGCACGCAGAGCATCCCGCAGGTCGACAAGATCGTCGGCCCCGGCAATGCCTACGTGGCGGCCGCCAAGCGCCGCGTATTCGGCACGGTAGGCATCGACATGATCGCCGGCCCGTCCGAGGTGCTGATCATCTCCGACGGCAGCGGCGACGCGGAATGGGTGGCGATGGACCTGTTCGCGCAGGCCGAGCACGATGAACTGGCGCAATCCATTCTGCTATGCACCGATGACGAATTCATCGAAGCGGTGGACGCTGCGATTACCCGCTTGCTGCCGCAAATGCCGCGCGAAAAAACCATTGCGACGTCACTGGCCAATCGCGGCGCACTGATCAAGGTCGCCTCGCTCGACGAAGCCTGCGACATCGCCAATCGCATTGCGCCCGAACACCTCGAATTGTCGCTTGACGACGCCGCGCGCTGGGTCGAGCGCATTCGTCATGCCGGCGCAATCTTTGTCGGCCACTGGTCGGTCGAAGCGCTCGGTGATTACTGCGCCGGGCCCAATCATGTGCTGCCAACGATGCGCAGCGCACGTTTTTCGTCGCCGCTCGGCGTCTACGACTTCCAGAAGCGCACCAGTCTGATCCATGTGTCTCAGGCCGGCGCGCAATCGCTCGGTCAGGTGGCGGCGATTCTTGCGGATGGCGAAGGACTGCAGGCGCACGCGCGCTCGGCGACCTATCGCGTCCGTTCGTGAACGTCAGCTTGGTATGGGAAAAAGGCTGCTTCGCGCAGCCTTTTTTTTTGTCAGACGATCGTTTTCAGTGCGTCGACGAGCTGCGCGCACTCGGCATCGGTGCCGACCGTGATGCGCAAATAATCCGCGATACGCGGCTTGGCGAAATGTCGCACGATGATCGCCCGCTCGCGCAGCGCGGCGGCCAGCGCGGCGCCGGCGTGGCGCGGATGACGGGCGAAAACGAAATTGGCCGCCGAGGGTAGTACCTCGAACCCGAGCGCGGTCAGATTGGCGGTGAGGTGCTCACGCGTTGCCATGACTTTCGCACACGTGGCGCGGAAGTGCGCCTCGTCTTCGACCGAGGCGATCGCACCGGCCTGCGCAGGTCGGCCCAGCGGGTAGGAATTGAAACTGTTCTTGACGCGTTCAAGCCCGGCGATGAGGTCTGCGTGGCCCAGCGCATAGCCCACGCGGAGCCCGGCAAGCGCGCGTGATTTCGAGAACGTGCGGGTGATCAGCAGATTGTCGTGGGTGCCGATCAGGGGCACCGCGGAGACCCCGCCATAGTCGATGTAGGCCTCGTCGATGACGACCGGGATTTCGGGTTGCGCGCCGATGATGCGTTCGATTTTGTCGATCGGCAGCAGACGCCCGGTCGGGGCATTGGGGTTGGGCAGAATGATCGCACCGGCGCCCGCCGCCGCGTAGTCGTCCGCTTGAATTTCCAGGGCGTCGTTGAGCGCTACGGCGGTAAAGGCGATATCGTACAAGCCGCAATACACTGGGTAGAAGCTGTAGGTGATGTCAGGAAACAGCACCGGCCCCGCGTGCTTGAGCAAGCCCATGAAGGCGTGGGCGAGCACTTCGTCCGAGCCGTTGCCGACGAACACCTGATCGGCCGACAGGTCGTGGTAGTCCGCCAGCACCTGTTTCAACGCGTCGGCGTTGGGGTCGGGGTAGCGGCGCAGATCGTCGTTTGCGGCCGCCGCGATCGCCGCAATCGCACGCGGCGACGGGCCGTACGGGCTTTCGTTGGTGTTGAGTTTGACGAGCTTCGTCATCCTCGGCTGCTCACCCGGTACATAGGGTGTCAGACGATGGACGAGATCACTCCAGAATCGGCTCATGGCGCGGTTATTCGTCAGTTTGAAAAGGGCCAACCGGCAAGGCCGCGATGGTATCATGGCGCTCTTGATGATCAGCATTGACCGGGCCTCCAGCGGCACCGCAGGTAAGCACATGCGCCAAGCAGAAGTTGCGCGAAATACCCTTGAGACCCGAATCACGGTGCGTCTCGATCTCGATGGCAGCGGCGTCGGAGAACTCGATACGGGTGTTCCCTTTCTCGATCACATGCTCGACCAGATCGTGCGCCATGGTGTCGTCGACCTGGCGGTCAAGGCCGAGGGCGATACGCACATCGACGATCATCACACCGTCGAGGACGTTGGCATAACCCTCGGGCAGGCGTTTGCCCGCGCAGTCGGCGACAAGAAAGGTATCCGCCGATATGGCCACGCCTATGTGCCGCTCGACGAGGCATTGTCGCGTGTCGTCGTCGATTTCTCGGGGCGGCCGGGGCTGCATTATTTTGTCGATTACACACGTGCGCGAATCAGCAACTTCGATGTCGATCTGGCGCGCGAATTCTTTCAGGGCTTCGTCAATCACGCCGGCGTTTCACTGCACATCGACAATCTGCGCGGTGACAACGCCCACCACCAGATGGAAACGATCTTCAAGGCCTTCGGGCGTGCCTTGCGCATGGCAGCCGAACTCGATCCGCGCGCCCCGGGCGTGGTGCCGTCAACCAAGGGAACGCTCTGATCGCGTGCCGCTGAAAGTCTCGTTGTTCATTCTCCAGTGAGCCATTCATGATCGATATCGCCGTCATCGACTACGGCATGGGCAATCTGCGTTCGGTCGAGAAGGCCATCGAACATGTCGCCGGTTCGGCGGTGGTGCGTGTGACCGACGATCCCAAAGTCGTCGCCGATGCGCGCCGCGTAGTGTTTCCCGGACAGGGCGCGATGCCAGATTGCATCGCCGAGCTGGAAGGTCGCGGATTGCATGAAGCCGTCGTCGCCGCGGCGGCGGAGAAGCCCTTTCTGGGTATCTGCATCGGCTTGCAAATGCTCTTCGAGCGCAGCGAAGAAGGCGATGTAGCCGGGCTCGGCCTGATGAGTGGATCGGTGCGCCGCTTTCCCGAGGCAAAAATGCGTTGCCCTGACGGGGCGCGGCTCAAGGTGCCGCACATGGGGTGGAACGAGGTCTGGCAACACCGCGCACACCCGCTATGGCGCGACATCCCGGACGGCGACCGCTTCTATTTCGTCCATAGTTACTATGTCGACGCGGCCCGCGACGAGGTGGTTGTCGGGCACACCGAATACGGTATCCGCTTTACCAGCGCGGTATCGCGGGATAACATTTTTGCGGTGCAGTTTCATCCGGAAAAAAGCGCCCGCGCTGGCTTGCAGCTGCTGGCCAACTTCTTGCGCTGGAATCCCTGAGCGGGATGCCGGCGGCTCTTCCCCCTTTCTCACGCAAAAAGCGATTTCGCCCATGCTGCTGATTCCTGCCATCGACCTGAAGGACGGTCATTGTGTTCGCCTCCAACAAGGAGAAATGAGCAACGCCACGGTGTTCTCCGACGATCCGGCCGCCATGGCAAGGCACTGGATCGATCAGGGTGCGCGCCGTCTGCATTTGGTGGACCTCAACGGAGCGTTCGCCGGCAAACCGATCAACGAGGCGGCGATCAAGGCGATCGTGGCGTCGGTGGACGACGATATCCCGATCCAGCTCGGTGGCGGCATTCGCGATCTCGACACCATCGAGCGCTATCTTGACGACGGCATCAACTACGTCATCATCGGCACAGCGGCGGTCAAGAATCCGGGATTCCTGCAGGACGCCTGCAGCGCGTTTCCGGGTCATATCATGGTCGGGCTGGATGCGCGCAACGGCAAGGTGGCGGTCGATGGATGGTCGAAGATGACCGGTCACGATGTTGTCGATCTGGCGACAAAGTTCGAAGACTATGGTGTCGAAGGTGTGATTTACACGGACATCGGCCGCGACGGCATGATGTCCGGCGTTAACATCGAGGCCACCCTGCGGCTTGCCCAAGCACTGCTGATTCCGGTCATCGCCAGCGGCGGCATCGCCTCGCTCGACGATATCGAAGCGCTGTGCGGAATCGAATCCGAAGGGGTGACAGCGGCCATTACCGGGCGGGCCATTTACGAGGGCTCGCTCGATTTCAGGGCGGCGCAGGCGCGCGCCGACGCGCTCACCGGCGAGGCGGATTGAGACCATGCTCGCCAAGCGCATCATCCCGTGCCTCGACGTCAGCGCCGGGCGTGTCGTAAAGGGCGTGAACTTCGTCGAATTGCGCGATGCCGGCGATCCGGTGGAAGTGGCGCGGCGCTATGACGAGCAGGGCGCCGACGAAATCACCTTTCTCGACATCACCGCCAGTTCCGACGATCGAGACATCATTCTGCACATCGTCGAGCATGTTGCCGAGCAGGTGTTCATCCCGCTGACCGTTGGCGGCGGTGTGCGCACGGTGGCCGATGTGCGCCGCCTGCTCAATGCCGGTGCCGACAAGGTGAGCATCAACACGGCCGCGGTCACGCGGCCCGAGATCGTCGCCGAAGCGTCCGGCAAGGTCGGCAACCAGTGCATCGTCGTGGCCATCGATGCCAAGCAGACCGGCCCCGGCAAGTGGGAAGTCTTTACCCACGGCGGGCGGCGCAATACCGGTATCGACGCCATCGAATGGGCGCGCCGCGTCGAGGCGCTGGGGGCCGGCGAAATCCTGCTTACCAGCATGGACCGGGACGGCACCAAGAACGGCTTCGATCTGGGGCTGACGCGTGCCGTCAGCGATGCCGTGCGCGTCCCGGTGATCGCCAGTGGCGGCGTCGGCTCGCTGGCGCATCTGGCCGAGGGGGTGACCACCGGGCGTGCGGATGCTGTGCTCGCGGCGAGCATTTTCCACTATGGAACCCATTCGGTGCACGAGGCCAAGACCTTCATGCGCGATCGCGGCATCGAGGTGCGACTGTGAAAGACAAACCGACCCGCTGGCTCAACGAAATCAATTGGGACGACCAGGGTCTCGTGCCGGTGATTGCCCAGGACGCGGTGACAGGCGAGGTACTCATGTTCGCGTGGATGAATCGCGAGGCGCTTGCCCAGACTGCCGAGCGCGGCGAGGCCGTGTACTGGTCCCGCTCGCGGCGAAAGCTGTGGCACAAGGGCGAGGAGTCCGGCCACACGCAGAAAGTGACTGAAATTCGCACCGATTGCGACAAGGACGTCGTGCTGCTCAAGATCGAACAAACCGGTGGCATTGCGTGCCATACCGGGCGCCGCAGCTGTTTCTTCCATCGCCACACGGCTGACAACCAGTGGGAGATCGTCGAGCCGGTACTCAAGGATCCCGAGGAAATTTACCTATGATTGATATTGCTGTGCTGCAACGCGTTGCCGCGACCCTTGCCGAGCGCAAGGCGGCGGATCCGGACGCATCCTATGTCTCCAGCCTGTACGACAAGGGCACAGATGCGATCTGCAAGAAGATCGCGGAAGAATGCGCCGAAACAATCATGGCGGCGAAGGACGAGGATCGCTTGCATCTGGTGTGGGAGGTCACCGACGTGTGGTTTCACACCCTGGTTCTGTTGACCCATTTCGGATTGAGTCTCGACGACGTGCTGGCCGAGTTCCGCCGACGCGAGGGCGTGTCCGGCATCGATGAAAAGAAGTCACGAAGTGATAAATAGGATTTTGTCATGACCGATTGCATTTTCTGCAAGATCGTTGCGGGTGACATCCCGTCGAAAAAAGTGTTTGAAGACGACGACATCATGGTCTTTCACGACATCCAGCCCCTGACGCCCGTGCACCTGCTGGCGATACCCAAAAAGCACCTTGAGACGCTCGCCGAGGCGACGCCGGAAGACAACGTGGTGCTCGGCAAATTGCTGCAGACCGGTGCGCGTCTGATGGTCGACCAGGGCTGCAAGGACGGTTTCCGTACCTTGATCAACACCGGTCGGGTGGGCCGGCAGGAGGTGTATCATCTTCACGTCCATTTTGTCGGCGGAGCGGAAGTCCTGCCGCCTATGCTGAAGCGCTGAGACGCGCTGGGAGTTCGTTATGGGTTCATTCAGTATCTGGCACTGGCTGATCGTGCTGGTCATCGTCATGCTGGTCTTCGGCACCAAGAAGTTGCGCAACATGGGTTCCGATCTGGGCGGCGCGGTCAAGGGTTTCAAGGAAGGCATGAAAGAGGCCGATACGACGGCCGATTCGGGAAAGACGGATCAGCTCGACAGCAAGACCATCAATGCCGAGGCCAAGGAGAAGGTGAATCACAATTCCTGATCGCCCTCTGCCCGATTGACACGGGCGGCGCCATTTGACGGCATCGCCGGCGCTTACCGCCGGCCCCTTCCTTCTTCTCCGGCTGCACAATGTTTGATATCGGTTTTACCGAGCTCATGATCATCGGCGTGATCGGGCTCGTCGTCATCGGCCCGGAGCGACTGCCGCGCGTCGCGCGCACAGTCGGGCACTTGCTCGGCCGCCTGCAGCGCTACGTCGGCGACGTCAAGTCCGACGTTCAGCGCGAAATGCAGCTCGAGGACCTCAAGGATCTGCAGCGGGAAGTCACCGATTCAGCGCGCGAAATCGAGAACAGCATTCGCCGGGAAGCGGGCGCCCTCAAGGAGGATTTAGATCGCACCGCCGATTCCGTGCATTCAGCCATCGAGAGCGCGGCCGTCAAAGACGGTAGCGCCCCCGCCAAAGCACCAGCGCGTGACGGCGATGCGCCAAAGGACGACGCCGATGAAGCGCAACTCGCGCTGCAACTCGCTCGCGACAGGGCCGACGGCGATAAAGGGAACAAGGCATGAGCGATGTCGTGCCGGATTCCTTCATCGCCCACCTGGTCGAGCTGCGCGATCGTCTGTTGCGTGCCGTCGGCGCCATGCTGGTGGTATTTGTCTGCCTGATGCCGTGGGCGGGCGACATATACGACATGCTGGCCTTGCCGATGATGCACGCGCTGCCGGAGGGCACGCGGATGATCGCCACCGGCGTGGTGACGCCTTTCTTCGTCCCGGTCAAGGTCACGCTGATGATGGCCTTCGTCGTGGCCTTGCCGGTGGTCCTCTATCAAGCGTGGGCCTTCATAGCGCCCGGCCTGTACACTCACGAAAAACGGCTGGCTTTACCGCTGGTGGCAGGCAGCACGCTGTTGTTCCTGATCGGCATGGCGTTCTGCTATTTCTTCGTGTTCAACATGGTGTTTGCCTTCATCAACGAATTTGCGCCGAAAAGCATTACGCCCGCGCCGGACATCGAGCAGTATCTTTCCTTCGTGATGACCATGTTTCTTGCCTTCGGCCTGACCTTCGAAGTGCCCGTGGTGGTGATCCTGCTGACGAAATTCGGTGTTGTCGACAGGGCAAAGCTCAAGGAAATCCGGCCCTATGTGGTGGTCGGCGCATTCGTCATTGCCGCCATCGTCACGCCGCCCGATGTCATTTCGCAGTTCATGCTTGCCGTGCCGATGTGGCTGCTTTACGAACTCGGGCTCATCCTGACGCGATTTGTCGTGCCGGTGGGCGAAGCCGATGCGACCGACACGGATCTGTCGCGTGACACCTAGAGGCCCTGAGCGCCCGACGGGTCATCGAGGCAGCGGCAGGGACGGCCGGCGGCCAATTCGCACGTCGAAGTCCCGTGACTTGCCGCCGCGCCACACGGTAAAACGCGCGACATTGCCGGGCGGCAATTTCGCCACCAATTCGAGCATGTGTTGCGGATTATCGATGCGTTGTTCGCCGATCGCCGTCAGCACGTCACCGGGCTGAACACCGCCTTTTTCCGCGGGTCCGCCGCGCATCACACCCGCGATCAGTGCGCCGCGTGCCGTTCTCAGTCCGAACGATTCGGCAAGCTCCGTCGTCAGATCCTGAATTTCAACGCCGATCCATCCGCGCGTCACCCGCCCGGTGCGGATGATCTGCTCCATCACATCACGCGCGAACGACACCGGTATGGCGAAGCCAATGCCGAGCGAGCCCCCCGAGCGTGAATAGATCGCCGCGTTGATGCCAACCAGCGCGCCATCACTATTGACCAGTGCGCCGCCGGAGTTGCCCGGGTTGATCGCCGCATCCGTCTGAATGAAATTCTCGAAGGTGCTGATGCCGAGATGATTGCGCTGCAAGGCGGACACGATGCCCATGGTGACCGTCTGGCCGACACCGAACGGGTTGCCGATGGCGAGTACAACGTCGCCGACATTGAGCGCGTTTTCATTCGCAAACGTAATTGCAGGCAATGCGTTCTCTGCGGTGATCTGCAGGACGGCCAGATCGGTATCCGGGTCGCGCCCCACCAGGCGTGCGGCATACTTGGTGCCGTCGTTAAGGGCGACTTCGATTTCGTCTGCCGCTTCGATCACATGGTTGTTAGTGAGGATGTAGCCGTCGCTGCTGGCGATAACACCGGACCCGAGGCCGGATGTGCGTTGCTGCCGCCGGCCGAGCCGGTCACCGAAGAAATGACGGAAAATCGGATCGTCGAGGAACGGGTTGCGCTGGGCGTGCACTTCCTTGCTGGTAAATATATGGACCACCGAGGGCAGCGCGATCTGCGCCGCCGCGGAATACGAACCCCGCGTTTGCACCGGCGTGGCAGCCGGTGGCGCGCTGTCCTGAACGGCGATGACCGTAGTGGCGGGGGCAGGAAGCCATTCGGGCTTGAAGGTCGTGACGACGAACAGCGCAGCCACCGCAATGGTCACTGCCTGGGCAAACGTCAGCCACAGCCGGCGTACCATGTCAGGCGCACCTGAGGGGCGCAACGGCGGAAAATACGCATCTGCAATTTGTGGAGTGAAGCATGCAATTGAAGGCGCTTGAACGCTATCTGGACGGGCTGCTCAATGCGGCAGCGATTAAGGATTATTGCCCAAACGGTTTGCAAGTGGAAGGCAAGGCCGAGGTTGAGCGGGTGGTTTGCGGCGTCACTGCCAATCAGGCGCTGCTCGATGCCGCCGTGGCGCGCGGCGCTGATGCCGTGCTCGTGCATCACGGCTATTTCTGGCGTGGCGAGGACGCGCGCGTCGTCGGCATGCGGCGCAGGCGGTTGGCGACCTTGCTCGGGCAGGACATCAGCTTGTTTGCCTACCACTTGCCGCTCGACCTTCATCCTGAACTCGGAAACAACGCCCAACTTGCGAAAATCATGGGCTGGCGTCCCGAAGCGCGCTTCGGCGAACAGGATCTTGGCGTGATTGGCGCATCGTCCCAGCCTGGCAAAAGCGCCGCTTCACTGGCAGAGGCTTTGGGGGTGTCGCTGGCGCGCGAGGCCCTGCTGGTGGGCGATGGCAGCCGACCGGTGTCGCGCGTCGCGTGGTGCACCGGCGCGGCGCAAAGCTTCTTCGAGCAAGCAATTCTCGCCGGTTGCGATGTCTTCGTTTCCGGCGAGATTTCGGAACAGACGGTTCATCTGGCGCGCGAGTCAGGTGTTCCGTTCATCGCCGCGGGACACCACGCGACCGAGCGTTACGGCGTCCAGGCGCTCGGTGCGCATCTGACGCAAACGCACGGTCTCGAATGCGAATTCGTCGACATCGACAATCCGGTTTAGCGCTGCTGCCGCTTGCCGTGCCTGTCGTCCACTTCATCATCGTCGTCATCCGGCGCGTCGCCCTCGGCAATTCGATAGTCGACATTGGTTTGCACGAAGGTACGCGACACGGAGTTTTCTTCTTCTTCCGACGGGTCCAGATTTGAAAGGTTGGCGTGGCTCGCCGTCGAATCCGATTCGAGATCGAAGTCGATCCCGGTTGAACGCGTGTCGCGCGCCGATGACGCGCCTTCTTCGTTCGCATCCATGTCCGCGAACGGCGACGATGCGTCTGCGTCCGAATCCAAATGGAAATCCAGCCCCGTAACGCCTGGATTGGCCGACACGATTTCGGCGTCGTCCTCGTCAGCGCGCTGCGTATCACTTGGGCTTTCGACGTCGAAATCCAGATCCGGAAGGTAGGATTCCGTGCCCACCGAGTCGGGGTCTGGCAGTTCCTCGTCGGAAGCGACGGACGCGCCTTGCGGCAATGGCGGCTCGGCGTGCTCGTTTTGTGCGTGCGCGGCGGCCGCCCCGGCCACAGCCGGCGCAACGGCTGCGGAGCTCACGTTCGCCGCACGGTAGGGGCCGAGAGAGTCCTCGAGTACGGCGAGCAACAGCAGCAATTCGTCGATCACACCAAGTGGGAAGCCTTGCCGTGTGCCGCCGCGCGTGTCACGCAGCAGGCCATGAATATAGGCTTGGCAGTCCGGCGTGCCCCAGCATGACTGAAGGGTGCGCGCAATGTGCGGCATCTCCTCGATCGAGCCGAGCGTCTTAACCGTTTTCTCGAAATCTTCCCAGGAAATGATCTTGACGTTGAAGATTTTGTTCAGTTGGCGTGTGAGCCCTTCGAACTCCGCTTTCATATCGGCCGCGCGATACACCTCGAGTAGTTTGATCCACGGCTGCACGGCCTGGGTGGGGTTGCCGCGAATGAAATCCGAGAGCGTTTCGGCTGCGCCATGTACGCGGCCAAAGGACATCATGATGTCTGCCAGTTCGACCGCCGATGCATGCTCTTCGGTCAGGTGGTCTTCCTCAATGGTGATCGGCGCGACGCTGTGATCGAGCTCGGCGGGCGGCGGGCCACTCCAGTCGGTCGTCGAGAA
This sequence comes from uncultured Rhodocyclaceae bacterium, assembly GCA_965367985.1. GTDB lineage: Bacteria > Pseudomonadota > Gammaproteobacteria > Burkholderiales > Rhodocyclaceae > Nitrogeniibacter. Next base: position 9,560 of record CBDULG010000010.1, on the reverse strand, counting down.
GTCGAACGAGTCGGACTCACCGGCTCGCGCGGCAGCCGAAGTCTGGCGTGCACGGTCCGGGTTTTCGATCGCCTCGGACGCCGCCTCGGCGTCGGCGCGACCGGAAAAGCTGGCCAGCGCTTCCAGTTCGTCTTCATCGATTTGGTGCGTCTGCCGCTTGCGCCACCAGAGCAATCCGAGCAGCAGCAAGAGTGCACCAACCGCCAATGGGCGCCACCAGGCGATCAGGGTGTCGAGCAGGTTCGCTTGCGTCGAGGCCTCGGGGGGCAGCGTCACTTCCGCAGGTTGCGGGGCCGGAGGCACCGCAGCAACGACCGGCGCATCGGTCTCGACTGCTTGACCCGTTACGCCGCCCGCATCGTCCGGATATGAAGATGCGGCCGCGGCAGGTTCCGGACTGCCCGCGCCCTCGCCACGCGCGCCGCCTTGTTGCGCTTCGAGTTCGGCGTTGAGCGAATCCTGCAATGCCTGCAGGCGTGCGATGCGATCACGCAATTCCAGTTGCGCGATGATTTGTGAATCGAGCGCCATCACGAACTGCTGCTCGCGGCGAAGTTGTTCGCGTTCGCTTTCGGTGGTGCGCTCGACGAGACCCGGATCGCCCAGTTGGAGGCTGAGCTTGAATCCCGACGTGTCGGGCGCGTCGCCCATGATCATCAGTCGATCGCCGCGTGGCGCGGCTTCCGCCTGCGTGCCGTCCGCTACCGTGCGTGATTCGTTCGCCGCTGGCGGCGCTTCGCGCGGCTCCGTTCGAGGGGCTGGCGTCTGTTCTTGTGGCGCGGCACGTGCAGCTGCCGCGGCGCGGCGATTACGTTCGATGCGCTCGCGCGCAGCCTCGATCTGCTCGATCGAAGGAATGACCAGCGTGGTTCCCGCGGCTAGTTTCTGGCGCGCCGAGCGAATGCTGCGGTCAGCGGCATTGGCGCTTCGCGCGGCGCTCGCGAAGGCCTGTCGGTCAACCCGGCTGCTCGGGTAGAGCGTGCGTGCCAGTGCGTTGATCGATGACGCTTCGGTGAGCGTCCAGGTGCCACCGAACGTATCAGTGCCAAAGGGGGCGTTCGCTCCGCGGGATGCAGATGGGGCTGGCGCCAAGGTGGGAGAGGGAAAGGCCGTGCCGGCGATTGGCGCGACGAACTCCGCCGGCATTGGGAGCAGGAGCGTGTAAGCGCGCTGCAGCCGGGCGCTGCAGGTTTCCTCCAGCGTCATGCGAATGACCGGGTCGAAGACCGGGGTCGAGCGGGTGACCACGGCTACCCAATTGCCATTGACCTGGCGGAGCCCGATCTGGGCGTCGCGTAGCTCGGGGATACCTTCCAGACCCGGCCCCGGTGCGAGGCGAAGGCACTCGCCACCTTCGTCCGACTTCACGCCGTGGAGGCGGACGAGCGCACGAAACGGCTCGCCAATTGCCGATTGGCTGACGATCTCGCCAAAACCAATTGCCTGGACGGGAGGAGACGAGAATGCCAGACAGATGAGGGCTGACAGGGGCAGTCGCGCTTTCGTGCTCATTCTGTGCCGGCGAAAAACCTTATGAACTCTAGTGATCGCGCATTAAGTTGAAGCATATTGTAATGAACTTGCTCTCGGTGTGTTCTTGTCATCGGCCCAAAACCGGAAAACTCAATACGTGGTGGAAAATTAATAGGTGCGATTTTTCATGCGCGTGGCGCTATGATGGGCGTCATGTTTCCATCCGCTGGCGTATGTTTCCATGCCTGAATCCAATGCAGACAAATCAGCACGAAAGTTGATACACACGCGGCGAATAGCGGTCGAAGGCTACCTGCGTGACGACGGACTGGTGGAGCTGGAGGCGCGGCTTGTAGACGTCAAGGACCAGGACTACACGCTCGCCACCGGGGTGAGACGGCGAGGGGATCCGGTCCATGACATGTTAGTGACGCTTGCGATCGACGCGCACTTCACCATCGTGGCGGCCAGCGCGCGCTCGGACGCCGTGCCTTATCCCGGTGCATGCGAGACGATTGCGCCGGCGTACGGCAAACTTGTCGGTCTCAATTTGCTGCGTGGATTTCGCGCCGCCGTGCGCGAGTTGTTTGGTGGCACCGCCGGGTGCAGTCATATCACCGAACTCCTGTCCAGCGTACCGACCGCGGCAATCCAGACTGTGGCGACCTTTCGCCACGAAAACGAAGAAACTGGCGAGAAGCCCTTTCAACTCGACCGCTGTCACGCGCTGGCGGCCGATCAGGAGACGGTGCGCCGCTATTATCCAAGGTGGTACCGCGCGCGCGCTCGCGGCGGCACGTGATGTACGCCGAGCCCGTGCCGCGCTCACCGTTCCTCGCCTTCGGGGTAAGGATTCGGAGAGCCGGAATTCAGTTATAATTTTGTCGCTCTCGACGTCGGCTTTTTGCGGCGGGTGGAGCAGTTTGTCGCGCAGCGGCAGACAAATTACTCGATGAAGCGGCGGTGTTGGCCGGACGAGGGAGGCCGGCGAATATCGTGGGGTTAGCGCCCCGAAACGACCCATTCAACCTTAATGTTCGTGCGCTTGGTTTCGAGTGTGCGGCTTCCATCGAAGGGCAATCATGAAGATTCATGAGTATCAGGCAAAAGAGCTGCTGAGAAAATACGGTGTCACCACGCCGCGTGGTTTCGCATGCTTCTCGGTCGATGAGGCAGTCAAGGCTGCGGATGAACTCGGCGGGCCGGTCTGGGTCGTCAAGGCGCAGATCCACGCCGGGGGACGTGGCAAGGGCGGTGGCGTAAAGCTGGCGCGTTCCAAAGAGGAGGTCAAGCAGTTCGCCGACGAAATCCTCGGCATGCAGTTGGTCACGCATCAGACAGGTCCGGAAGGCCAAAAAGTGCGTCGTCTGCTGGTTGAAGAAGGCGCCGACATCAAGGCGGAACTCTACGTCGGTCTGGTGGTTGATCGTTCCACGCAAAAGGTGTGCGTGATGGCGTCCTCCGAAGGCGGCATGGATATCGAGGAAGTGGCGGCGTCCACGCCCGAAAAGATCCACAAGGTCTACGTCGATCCATCTGCCGGCCTGACCGATGCCGAGGCCGACGATGTGGCGCGCAAGATCGGCATCCCGGATGCATCGGTGGCGAAAGCGCGCGCGCAGCTTCAGGGCCTGTACAAGGCTTTCTGGGAAACCGACGCCTCGCTCGCGGAAATCAATCCGCTGATTCTTACCGGTGACGGCGATGTCATCGCGCTCGATGCGAAGATGAACTTCGATTCCAACGCACTGTACCGGCATGACGACATCGTCGAAATGCGCGATCTCGACGAGGAAGACGCCGACGAAGTCGAAGCGTCGAAATACGACCTTTCGTATATCTCGCTCGACGGCAACATCGGTTGCCTTGTCAATGGAGCCGGCCTGGCCATGGCGACCATGGACACCATCAAGCTTTATGGCGCCGAGCCCGCCAACTTCCTCGACGTGGGCGGCGGGGCGACGACCGAAAAGGTTACCGAGGCATTCAAGATCATGCTCCGGAACTCCAAGGTGAAAGGCATTCTCGTCAATATCTTCGGCGGCATCATGCGCTGTGACACGATTGCCGCGGGCGTCGTGGCCGCAGCCAAGGAAGTCAATCTGAATGTGCCGCTGGTGGTGCGCATGAAGGGCACGAACGAGGATCTGGGCAAGAAAATTCTTGCCGAATCCGGGCTGCCCATCATCGCTGCGGACACCATGGCCGAGGCCGCCGAGAAGATCGTTGCCGCCGTTGGCGGCAAGTAAGGGGATACAAGAATGTCAATTTTGATCGACAAGAACACCCGCGTGGTCACGCAGGGTATCACCGGGAAAACCGGTCAGTTCCATACGCGCATGTGCCGCGACTACGCCAACGGGCAGAACTGCTTCGTCGCCGGGGTCAACCCGAAGCGCGCCGGCGAGGACTTCGAGGGCGTGCCGATCTACGGCACCGTAAAAGAAGCCAAAGCGCAACAGGGCGTCAACGCGTCGGTTATCTACGTCCCGCCGCCATTTGCCGCAGCGGCGATCTGGGAGGCCGTCGATGCCGATCTGGATCTGGTGATCTGCATTACCGAGGGCATTCCTGTGCGCGACATGGTCGAAGTGCGCGACCGCATGCGCAAGCAGAACAAACAGACCGTAGTGGTCGGCCCGAACTGCCCGGGCGTGATTACACCGGAAGAAATCAAGATCGGCATCATGCCAGGGCACATCCACAAAAAGGGCCGGATCGGCGTGGTGTCGCGATCGGGAACGCTCACTTACGAGGCTGTCGGCCAGCTCACTGAACTCGGGCTCGGCCAGTCTTCGGCCGTCGGTATCGGCGGCGATCCGGTGAACGGGCTCAAGCATATCGATGTGCTGCGCCTGTTCAACGACGACCCCGATACCGATGCCATCGTGATGATCGGCGAGATTGGCGGTTCGGACGAAGAAGAAGCTGCGCGCTGGTACAAGGACAATGGTACCAAGCCCATCGTCGGCTTCATTGCTGGTGTGACTGCGCCTGCCGGAAAACGCATGGGGCACGCCGGCGCGATCATCTCGGGCGGCAAGGGAACCGCGCAGGAGAAGCTCGAAGTGATGGAAGAATGTGGCTTCACGGTGACCCGAAATCCGTCGGAAATGGGCAAATTGCTTAAGGCAAAATTGTAGGTTCCCGGCATTTTCAGCAAGAACGCCCGCCAAGCGCGGGCTTTTTTTCGCATGGTGTTCGCGCCGTCATGGCCGCGCTTTGGTGATATAACGAGCTGAGCGTCTGCGTCCGTGCGCGAAGTTCCGCGCCGTGATGCTTCGTGTGCGTTCCGATATACGGTAGGCTTGGCGAGCGGCGCACGACGCGCCGGGTTTAGCTTCAACTGGGCTGACGGGTACGTGCTTGGTTGCGGGCTGCTGCATCGGAGCCCTGGGCAGGGCAGTAACTGATGGGTGATGAGAGGAATCGAGCCGTCGATGTCGTCAGAGCTTAGCCGGGTGTCCGTCATGCAAATGGCTTCTCGCACCGATGTTGGGCAGATCCGTCAGCGCAACGAGGACGCGTGCCTCTGTTGTATAGAACAGGCTTGGGCCGTGCTTGCCGACGGCATGGGCGGTTACCAGGGTGGGGACGTCGCCTCGTCGATGACCGTCGCGTGCTTCAAGGAGAGTCTTCACGAGCAGAGGGTGACGTCGGTCGCCGAGGCATTGTCCGGCCTGCGCAAGGCGACGATTTCCGCAAACGAGCGCGTGTTTTCCATGTCCCGCGCCAACCGCGACTTGCGTGGCATGGGATCGACCGTCGTTGCCGTGCGGTTTTTCGATGGAATGCTTGCAGTCAGTCATGTCGGTGATTCGCGGCTGTACCGGTACAGGCCGGATCAACTCGTGCAACTGACGCGCGACCATTCATTGTTGCAGGAGCAGGTCGATGGCGGCATGATGAGTGCCGACGCGGCGCGCCACGCGCCCGGGCGCAGTCTGCTGACGCGTGCACTCGGTGTCGAACCCGCGGTTGTGCCCGACGTGGCGCTACACGAGACTCAGACCGGCGATATCTACCTGCTGTGCTCGGACGGGTTGACCGACATGCTGCATGACGACGATATCGCGCTGGTTTGCGAAACGCTTTCCGCCAATCTTGCGCTGGCCGCCGACCATCTCATTCAACTTGCCAATGACCGCGGCGGGCGTGACAACATTACGGTAATTCTCATAAAGATTGGAAAGCCGTCCGCCATGACCGCTGACTCGGGTCATTAAGGTGGACGAACGGACGAAACGATGCCGAAACTGATTCTCAGCATGGATGGTCTTGTGCTCAAGGAGATCCCCTTGGCCAAGGAACAGACCACAATTGGGCGCAAGCCGCACAACGACATCCAGATCGACAATCTGGCAATCAGCGGCGAGCATGCAGTGATCACCTCGATTCTCAACGACGCTTTTCTCGAGGACCGAAACAGCACCAATGGCACCTACGTGAATGGGCAGCCGGTAAAGAAATGCGCGCTGCAAAACAACGACGTAGTTGAATTGGGTAAATACCGCATCAAGTTCGTCGTCGATGCAGAGGCGCCAGCGGGATCGGCGCCGGCCGAATTCGTCGATACGGCGGCGCTTGCGCCGGTGATGGAGCCACCCGAGGTCGAGGTCAACGTACCCGAACCTGTCGCAACCGATACGCTCGTTGGAGAGTCCGACCGGGTAGATTCGGTCGATTCCGAAGCGACACAGATTTTTGATCGAGCGACCGCATCGCCTGCACGACGCGATGCGCCGCCGCCTGCCGCCAGTCGCAGCGTCGAGTCGAAGCCCGAAGTACTTGGCATGATTCAGGTGCTGTCCGGGCCTAACGTGGGACGCGAACTTGAACTCAAGAAATCGCTCACCACACTGGGGAAACCCGGTGTGCAGGTTGCGGTGATAACCCGCCGCCCACACGGCTACTTCATTACCCATGTCGAAGGTTCGACCTTTCCGGTGGTGAATGGGCGCCAGCTCGATGCTCAGGCGCACAACCTCAGCGATCACGACATCATCGAGATCGCTGGCGTCAAAATGGAGTTTTTCCTGCGCGGCGGCGACGCTTAAACGCTCGCCGGGGGACATCGGCCGTCGAGCTTTGCTCGGCCCGCGCGTTCCATCGTGTTCTCGACGGGTATCCACGCGCGTCTCCGGACGCGCGAAGGTCGTGGTCTACTTGACGCGGCGGACGGCGCCAATACGGGTCACGGCGACCGTGTGACTTAATTCGCGGTCAGCTGGTATTGCACAGGGTTAACCTTCACGATTGCAAACGCGTCAACCGGGTCGTCATGGAATTCAGGGTGTTGGGATGCAGCGGGGGAATCGGCGGACGCGCTGCTCGCACGTCCGCTTTCCTCGTTGACGACGACATCCTGATTGACGGGGGTACGGGTGTTGGCGAACTCGACTACGAAGCATTACTTCGCATCGATCATATCTTTGTCACCCATGCGCATCTCGATCACATCGCCTTCATTCCGCTGCTGATCGATACCGTCGGCGATACCCGGCGCGCGCCGGTCACCGTTTACGCGACGGCCGAAACACTGCGTATCCTGCGCTCTCACGTCTTCAATTGGCTGGTGTGGCCCGACTTCAGTGCCATTCCCAATCGCCACCGTCCTTTTCTGCGCTTTCAAATGCTCAAGGTGGGCGAGTCGGTCGATTTCGACGGTCGACGCGTTACGGTGCTCCCGGCGTTCCACACCGTGCCTGCGGTTGCCTACAGCATTGACAGCGGCGCCGGCCAACTCATATATACCGGTGACACCTCTTACACGCCGGACCTCGTCGCGGCCATCAACGCACAACCCGCGCTGCGTCATCTGGTCATCGAAACGGCGTTTTCCGAGTCGCAACAAGGCCTCGCGATGGCATCCCGCCACTTGTGCCCGAGCCTTCTTGCCCGGTTTCTCGATGCGATCACGGTGCGGCCAAATGTGCACATCAGCCATCTCAAACCCGGGCATGTCGAACGCACCATGGCAGAGATCGGTGTTTACCGCGGGCCGTTGCGCCCCGCCATGCTTCAGAACGACCAAATATTGAAGTTCTGATTCTTGCCTGGCGTCACGGTTGGCGCGTCTTGAAGCGATCCCGGTAGAATGTTCGCTTGGAGGGTCTCCTTCACGCGTTGCTCACTCTGCTGCAGGAAGCATTTTCCATGAACACTGCAACCGGCAAACATCCAACGGCCGGCGACGTTGCATCCCGTCTTGCATTCTTCAAGACGCTGCAAACCGTCACCACGCGCATTCACGCCACGCACGACATCGACGAAATCATCTTCGAGTTGTCGTCGGATCTCTGCGAGCTATTTGGTGCCGAGCGGCTGACCATCTACACCGTCGACGAAACCCGCACATCGATCGTCTCGCGGGCCAAGACCGGGCTTCATGGCGTCAATACGATTCGCTTGCCGGTGTCGGAGAACAGTATTGCCGGTTACGTCGCGCAACATCGCAAGATGCTCAATCTTCCTGACGTGTACGACGCCGCCGCCCTGCGCGCGATTTCTCCGGTGCTGGAGTTCCGCAAGGAGGTCGACGAGGTGACGGGGTATCACAGCCGCGAAATGCTCGTTGCGCCGATTGTCGATGCCGAAACGGATAATCTCGAGGGCGTGGTCCAGCTGATCAACAGCACCAACGCAAAACCCTTTTCCGCTGTCGCTGAAGAGGGTTTGCTCGGACTGGCGCAAACGCTTGGTGTCGCCTTCGCGCAGCGGGGTCGTTCCACTGCGGGCGCACCGCGTTCGCGCTACGATCTTCTGGTAAGCGAAGCGCATATCACGGCGGATGAACTCGATGCGGCAATCCGCAAGGCGCGTGAACGCAAGGTGCCAACCGAGGAGATTCTCATTGATGACATGGGCTTGACCACTGAGCTGGTTGGCACTTCGGTGGCAAACTTCTTCAAAGTGCCGTACGAACCGTTCCGCTCCGACCGCATCAAGCCGATCGACCTGCTCAAGAACATCAAGCGCGAGTTCGTCGAGCAAAGCCACTGGCTGCCGCTTGAGGAAACCGAAAAGGGCGTGGTGGTGATGGCCACCGATCCGGAGCAAACGCGCGCCGCGCGTGTCGCGCACAACGTCTTTCCCAGAAAGACAATCGTCTTTCGTGCTACCACGGTGCGCGAATTCAAGAAGACCATCGATCAGTTTTTCGCCGCCAGTCTCGACCTGGGCTCGGTCGACGACTTGCTTTCGGACCTCGACGAGGGGGAGCAGGACGTCACCATGGCCGAGGAGTTGTCGGCCGCCGCGGATAACGAACTCGTCAAACTCGTCAACAAGATCATCATCGACGGCTATAAGCAGGGCGTTTCCGACATCCACATCGAGCCGCGCCCGGGCAAGGAAAAAACGCTCATCCGCTTTCGCAAGGATGGCGCCCTCGTGCCATACATTGAGGTGCCGGCAAGCTACCGCAATCCGCTGGTGACGCGTATCAAGATCATGTGTGATCTCGATATTTCCGAGCGCCGCAAGCCGCAGGACGGCAAGATCAAGTTTCGCAAGTACGCACCGCTCGATGTCGAGCTGCGTGTCGCCACGCTCCCTACGGCAGGTGGCCTCGAAGATGTGGTCATGCGTATCCTCGCCAACAGCGACCCCATCCCGCTCGACGGCCTGGGCCTGTCGGCCAACAACCGCAGCCGCCTCGAGGGCGCCATCTCCAAACCCTATGGCATCTTCTTCGTCTGCGGCCCGACCGGCTCGGGTAAGACCACCACGCTGCATTCCATTCTCGGCCACATCAACACGCCGGAAACGAAAATCTGGACCGCCGAAGACCCGGTGGAAATCACCCAGAAGGGTTTGCGCCAAGTGCAGGTCAATCGCAAGGCCGGACTGACGTTCGCCACCATGATGCGCGCCTTCCTGCGGGCCGATCCGGACGTCATCATGGTCGGCGAGATGCGCGATGAGGAAACCGTCGCGGTCGGGCTCGAAGCTTCGCTCACCGGGCACCTGGTCTTCTCCACGCTGCATACCAACAGCGCCCCGGAATCGATCGTGCGCCTGCTCGACATGGGCATGGACCCGTTCAACTTCGCCGATGCCCTGCTCGGCGTGCTCGCCCAGCGGCT
>CBDULG010000009.1:0-21893 GCA_965367985.1 uncultured Rhodocyclaceae bacterium | reverse complement strand
CTCGCCCGCGAGCACGATAGTGGCGGCCCAAAGAAGCGGCGCAATCACGCCGCATCCCAGTCCGAAACGAATCGCCCGCGGGCTCAGCGGGGCGATCAGAGGGCACGCTCCTGCATGGTGGGGCAGTGACTGCTGCCGCCGCCGGCCACTTCGCCGGGCATGGGCCACCAGGTCACGGAGCCGGTTGCCGCGCCGGCGCGTGTCTTCGGCGCGGGCGCGTCGGTCATCAGCACCGCCGGCTGGATGAATCTTTGTAAATACATCACCGCGTTTCCTCCCTTAAGCAAAGGATCGCACTGCCTTGGGGGGACGGCAAGCGGCGGCGATGGCGCCGCGCGAATCAGCGGCGGATGAAGATCAGCTCGACGACAAACCACAGCACACCGATCGCCGCACCGCCGGCAGCCGCGATGGTGCCGAACATGGCGAGCAGTGCGGCGCCGGTGGGTGTGACGTCTGCCGAGCCGAAGGTGTCCATCAGCCACAAGGGCGTGGCGCTGAGGATGCCGAGCACCAGACTGGTGACGACGATCTTGAAACCGGTGCGCAGATCGCTGCGGTAGAACTTGATAATGGGATTCACAGGCTGGATCCGGTGCGGGGGTGATGGCGCCACGATACCCGAGGCATTCATCGTTCGGCTTGATCGAGATCGACAAACGCGCGTCGTTGGCGAGTTGTTTGATGTGCCGTTCTCGTCGGCGCATCTTGGTCGGCGGCGGGCGCATGGTTATTCGCCCCTGAACGCGCCTACCGATTGTGCGATCCCGGCGCAGAAAATATCCTTGCGCAGCGCCGCGTTCTATACTCAATCGGCAAATACCCACTCACGCGTCGGCCTCCCGCTTCTTGTGCGCGGACCGAGCGTGCCAAACCGAGGAGATGGCAATGAACAAGAAGACCACGCTCGCGCTGCTTGGCAGTGTGCTGATCGCCGGCTGCAACACCATGGCGATGCATGGCGACAACAAAATGAGTTTCTTCGTGACCAGCGCCGGGCCAGGCAACGGGGCGGATCTGGGCGGTGTCGCCGGGGCGGACGCGCATTGCCAGCGTCTCGCCGAGGCGGCCGGCGCGGGCGGCAAGACCTGGCGTGCCTATCTGAGCAGCATGGGCGGGAACGCGCGCGACCGCATCGGCAGCGGCCCCTGGCATAACGTCAAGGGCGTGCGCATTGCCAGGGACGTGGCGGAATTGCACAGCGACCAGAACGGCATCACCAAGCAAACCGCGCTCTCCGAAAAAGGCGAAATCATCAACGGCCGAGGCGACACGCCCAACCGCCACGACATCCTCACCGGGTCCAACCCCGAAGGCATCCTGGTCGTCGACAAGACCTGCCACGACTGGACGAGCAGCGGGGAGGGCACCGCGATGGTCGGTCATCACGACCGTATCGGCCTGCGCGACGACGCGCCGTCGAAATCGTGGAACAGTTCCCACGGCTCGCGCGGTTGCAGCCAGAGCGATTTGCAGAGTACCGGCGGGGACGGCCTGCTTTATTGCTTCGCGGCGAACTGAGCGCCCCGCAACGCGCCCTGCAACGCGTGACCCGCTGAACCCACACGCGCGGACAAGGCATCGGGCCGGGTAGGGGCCAATGCGTGTTCGCCCCTACCGGGTGGCGAGAAAATGTCGGAGCAGATGCGGATCCTGCCGTTGCAGCCGGGCACGCAACTCGATTTCGTCGATTTCGTCCTTGCCGCCGTCGCCGGATCGAAAGCCTAGCTGAACCAGTTTGTACAGGGTGATGTAGCTTTCGGGGCAGGCGGCGTCGTCGGTGCCGGGGCCGGGCATGACGCGGCTGAGCGCGGGGCGCTGCGCGAGCAGCCAGGCCGGAAAGGACGTATCGGACAGCGGCGGCTCGAGGTCGTAGAACGCCTCGCGGGCGGCGCGCACCTCCGGCTGGAGACTTGCATCGATGGCCGTCGCCTGATCGGGAAAGCGCCAGCACAGCTCGAACCAGCTTAGCAGCGCGCCGCCTGGATCATGCTGTCGCTCGCAGGCGATTGCGTGACGCTGAAGCAGGATGGGCTGCGTCCGCCAGCCGGTTTCGCCTTCGATGGCGTCGCGCACGCCGCGCCAGTCGAGTGCCTGGGCGGCGCTGTAGCTGGTATGCAGTTCGGGTTCGTCGGCGTCGAAGGGCTGCGCTTGCAGGGCGTGCGTCAGGCGCCGCCACAGCGGCACCAAGAGATTGCGGCTCGCCGCGCCGAGCAAATCGGTGGCGAGTGGCGTCAGCGTGTCTTGCAGGTAGCGCAATTGCGCATGGGGGTCGGCGACCGGGGTGTCCAGCTCATCGGCCGCTTCAACGAGGCGTTCGAGCCCGCCGAGACGGCCGTGGTCGGGCGCGAGATCGGCAAGGCGGCCGAGCAGGCGATGGGCTTCGGCCACATTGAGATCGGCGAGGGCGTGAGTGATCGCGTTGGCGACACCGGCGGCCGGGTCGTCAGTGAACAGATCGAGTTGCGGCTGGTCTTGCGGTTTGCGGTAGCGCCGGTGGAAGCACGCGTCTAATGTGGTATCGCCACTGAAGCGCAGCGTCCGCGCCCGCCCCGCCGTGTTCCATGCGCCGTAATGCAGCGTGTCGGCCTGCCAGCCACGCTGCTTCAAATACAGTTCGGCTTCCGCCAGTTGCCGACGGATCTGCGCCGGGTCGCCAAACAGCGCGGCGTCGAGCTGCTCGATTTCGCCGCGCCGCCACGCCTCGTAATCGCGATAATCCAGCCGCCCTTCATGCAGCAGCAGGGCAAGCGGCACGTATTCGCCATGCTCGAGCAGCAAGGTTTCGATCAGCGGTTGGATTTCGTATTTCACTTGGCTGCGTTTCATCTGTGATCTCCGGGCGCGGATGTGGCCTGCGGCGAAGGGCGAGATTTTTTCGTCCCTACCCAACCGGGCCGAACAATTCATCGAGGTCTTCGCGGCGCCATTGTGGTCCCTGCGCGCCGCCGGCGTCATAAAGGCCGTCGGCGAGTCGCTGCTTGCGCTGCTGCATGGCCTGGATCTTTTCTTCGACGGTGCCGGCGCAGATGAGCTTGTACACGAACACCGCCTGGCGCTGGCCGATGCGGTGGGCGCGGTCGGTGGCCTGGCGCTCGACGGCGGGATTCCACCACGGGTCGTAGTGGATCACGGTATCGGCGGCGGTGAGGTTGAGGCCGACCCCGCCAGCCTTGAGGCTGATCAGGAAGAGCGGCACCTCCCCGGTCTGGAAACGCTTCACGGGCGTTTCGCGGTCGCGTGTGCGGCCGGTGAGTTTGACGTAGTCGATGCCGGCTTCGGTCACCGCGGCTTCGATGAGACCGAGCATGGTGGTGAATTGCGAGAACAGCAGGATGCGGCGCCCTTCTTCGACCATTTCGGGCAGCATCTCCATGAGCGCCTCGAGTTTGGCCGAGGCGCCCACCGCGCGCGCCTGTTCGCTGTCGATGAGGCGCGGATCGCAGCAGGCCTGGCGTAGCTTGAGCAGCGCGTCAAGTACCACGATGTGGCTGCGCGCCAGCCCCTGGCGCTCGATTTCTTCGCGCACCCGGCGGTGCATGCTCAGGCGCACCGCTTCGTAAAGTTCGCGCTGTCGGCCGGCCAGCTCGACGCCGTGCACGATCTCGGTCTTGTCCGGCAGTTCGGCGGCCACCTGGGCCTTCCCCCGGCGCAACAAGAACGGTCGCACGCGGCGGCGTAGACGGTCGGCCACAGTGTCGTCGGCGTGTTTCTCGATCGGCGTGCGGAACACACGGCCAAACGTCTTGCGGTCGGCAAGCAGACCGGGCAGCAGGATATCGAACAGCGACCACAGCTCGCCGAGATGGTTTTCCATCGGTGTGCCGGTGAGGCACAGGCGGTGGCGCGCGTCGACCCGGCGCGCTATCTGGCTGGCCTGTGCCTTGGGGTTCTTGATGACCTGCGCCTCGTCGAGAATCAACAGATGCCAGGCGTGTGCGAGCAGCGCGTCGTGGTCGCGTGCGAGCAGCGGATAGGTGGTGAGCACGAGATCGTAACGGGCGATGTCGCCGAAGCGATCCTTGCGCTCTGGCCCTTGGAGCACCAGCACCTTGAGTTGCGGGGCGAAGCGCTGCGCCTCGGCCTGCCAGTTGAACATCAGGCTGGTCGGCGCGACCACCAGGCTGGGCCGGTCGGCACGGCCGGATTCCTTTTCCACCAGGAGATGGGCCAGCGCCTGCAGCGTCTTGCCAAGCCCCATGTCATCCGCAAGGATGCCGCCGAAGCCATGCGTGCGCAGGAACTGCAGCCAATCGAGCCCGGCACGCTGATAGGGGCGCAATTGCGCGTTGAGACCGGCCGGCGGCTCGACCACGGGGATGCTGTCGACATCGCGCAGGCGCTCGATGAGTTGGCGCGCCGAGCGGTCGCCGAGCCATTGCACGATCGGCGCCGCGGTATCCGTTGCGGGCGGATCGAGCGCGCTCAGGCGTGCCAGTTGCACCCGGCTCAGGCGAAGGGGCGCGTCCGGGTCGACGACTCTGTTTCCGTAGAATTCCAGCAGCATGTGCAGCAGCGGCGCGAGGCGCGCGGTGGGCAGACTGAGCATGCGGGCGCCGTCGCCCTCGTCGAAACCCGCGTCGAGCGGGACGATCAGGTTTTCGGGGGCGCGGTCCGGCCGGGTCACGAGATCGAATGGCAGTTCGCCGAACGCTTTGAGCAGCAGGGGCAGCAGATCGACCGTCTTGCCGTTCACTTCGATACCGAGGCCAACGCCGAACCAGTCGTTTTCCGGCAGCGCTTCGATGGCGCACGTCCAGCCGCCGGCCTCGACCACGGCGAAGCGGAAGCCGTCGGAGACGATGCGCCAGCCGTGATCGCGCAACTCGGGCAAACCGTCGATTTGGAAGTCGAGCCAGGCCGCGATGTCGTCATGGCCATAGCCGTCCTGCGTGCCTGCGGGGACCAAACGCAGCGCGCCGTCTTCGTATCGGTCCGAGTGCGTGCCAATTTCCAAGCCACGCTCGAAAAGGCGCTCGACGGCGCTGCGTTCGAAGTCGCGATTGCGCTGTACGCGAATGACCCGACCGTCGACGAGGCGCGTATCGGGGGCATCCGGATTGAAGGTGATGCCGCCGTAGTCGAAACTCGGTCGGGCATAATCACGGGGGGCGACGAACGCCAAGGTTTCGTCGGCGTTTTCAGTAATCAGTTCAAGGCAGGCGACGGGCTCGAAAGGCGGTAGCGTTTCGACCTCGAAGCTGACGGGCAGCGGTAGCGGCTCACCGAGACAGGCGGCGGCCAAGGCGGCGCGCGTTTCGGCGACCTGCTCCGGTGCGACCGGCGGATGGTCGATCAGTGCGTCGATCGCCGCCATGCTCAAGGCGCTCGTGATCGGACCGCACTCACCCGTTTCGCCATCCAGATACCAGCGCGAGGCCATCGGCAGCAGCAGATGCGCGGGCGGTTCGATCGATGGGGCGACGTGCTGCACCCCGGCCTCATCGGCGAACCACCCGAGTTCGAGCGGGCGCGCTGCGCCAATTGACAGTTTCGCCGCGAACCCTGCGTGGCTTGCCAGATGCGTTCGTTCGGTTGCCAGCATCGCGCGCAGCAACGCGTCGGTGTCGGCGCCCGCTAATCGCACCGCGCTCGAGTCACCGCGCGCCAAGCGATCGAGCGCCTTGAGCAGTTCGACGTCGGCCGCTTGCAGAAAGCGCGGCGGAAGCCCATGCCGGAGCTTCGCCGGGTCGAAGCGGCGGGTGTGGATAAAGCCGCCGCCGGGACCCGAACGTGCCACGATGGTCTCGACCTGGAGATCGCCGGACTCGAGATGCAATAGATACAGCAATACCTGACTCGGCGCCGATTCGCTGCGGCGTCCCGCTCTGGTGGGCATCCCGGTGTGCTTTGGTGCCGTGTCGTGCAGCGCTTCCGGCAGCAAGTCGTGCTCCGCGAGCGCCGACAACAGCACAGCGACGATGTGCTCGCAATCCGTGCCTTTCGCGCAAGTGCATTCGCCGTGGAAGCTGCGCCGGCGCCTTGACTCGGTCGTGCGCACGTAGATGCGCAGGTCGCGCGTGCCGGTGCCGCGGATGATCGCTGCGAGCACCTCGCCGCCGCGCTGGATATTGAGCGTGCCGATTCGCCCGTCCTCGAACAGGCGCCAACCGCGTTCGAAGACCTCCGGGGCAAATTGCGTCTCGACATCGTCGAACGTGTATCGCATGCTGTAACTCGAACTCAAAATGAGATTCCGATCGTGTGCGTTCGCCCCTGACCCTTGTTCGAGGGCATCTCACCGGGCGGAACTTTCATAGTGAACCGGGCCCCTGTCGGCCTCGCATCTAATCTGTTGCGCGGTTTGGGAGCGCCGTCCATGGCGGGCCGCAATTTCCTTGCAGGGCATGAAAGTGCGCTCCAAGCGCGACCGCGTTGGCGTGCGCTGTCACAGGTGATTCTCGGCAATGGATCACGTTCAGCCGGCGCCTGAAGTATGGATTATTCCACCGGTTGGCTGACCTTCATATTCGTTCTCGCCGCCGCGCTGTCCGTACCCGGCGCGTGGCTGCTGGCGTGGCGTTTTCGCGCTGCCATGCGGGTCTGATGAGCCGGCCCGCCGACGCACCCACGAACGCGTTCCCGGCGCCAACGCCGCCGCCCGCGCGACGCGTCGCACCGGTCGCGTTGAGTGCTGGCGACAACCGCTGTGCTGGCTGGCGTCTTGCCGCGCTGCTGGTCGCGCTGTCGGCGCTGATTTCGCTTTCCAGTGCGTTATTGTGGCTTGGCCTGGCGTTCGACGATCTCATCACCCCGGGGCGAACGCTGACCATGGCGTTCGTCTTCCTCTGGCCAGTGATCCCGGTGCTCGGGTTGCCGCCCATCAAGCCCTTATGATCGCGGGCCGATAAGATAATGGAAGGCGACATCTGTCGGCGGGTGGCACCGGCCGGGCGTGACGCCACAGATCAACGAAGGAGAGCTTGTTGAAAAGTCCTGACAAGCCAGCGGACGAATCGGACCGGCTGGATACATTGCGTTCGATCGACATACTGGATACCCCGCCGGACGAGCGTTTCGATCGTCTGACGCGCATGGCGCGAAAGATTTTCGATGTGCCAATTGCGCTTGTCAGTCTGGTCGACGCGGACCGTCAGTGGTTCAAGTCCAGCGCGGGACTGGAGGCCAGCGAAACGCCGCGCGACATATCGTTCTGTGGACACGCGATTCTCGGTGACGAAGTGTTCATGGTCCCCAATGTGTACGACGATGAGCGCTTTTCAGACAATCCCCTGGTCACCGGCGATCCCAACATAAGCTTCTACGCTGGCTGCCCCCTGCGCGCACTCGATGGGCAAAAATTGGGGACGCTTTGCATTATCGACCGGAAGCCGAGGGTGCTGGATGAGTCCGATGTGGAAGTCTTGAGCGATCTTGCGGCAATTGCGGAAAGCGAATTGGCGGCGGTGCAAATGGCCACCGTGGACGACCTGACCAACATCGCCAACCGGCGCGGTTTCAATATGCTTGCGCAATACAGCCTGGACCTTTGCTTGCGGGAAAAAATTCCCGCGTCCCTGGTTTTCGTGGACCTGGACGGCTTCAAGTCGATCAACGATACCTTCGGTCACGCGGCAGGCGATGAGGCGTTGACCAGGTTTGCCGATCTATTGAAAAGCGCATGTCGAGTGTCGGACATCCCGGGGCGGCTGGGGGGTGATGAATTCGTCGTGTTGCTGACGAATGCGGCGAGGCAATTCGCCCTGCATGTAATGGAAAGACTTACCAAGTCAATCCAGAAACACAATAGGGAAGCAGGCCGTGAATATGATATTGCGTTCTCGTATGGCGTCGTCGAATACGACTGCGAGAAACATGCGAGCGTCGATGATCTGCTTGCCGAAGGCGATGCGCTGATGTTCGAGGCGAAGAACAAGAAAAAATAGCTGTTTGGAAGGCGGGGCCAGAAGATTGATCGCGGAGTTTTCGTGAAGCGTCGCGACCGAATTGACCGCCGACCCAAGACCGCCCATGGTCAGGAGTCCGCCTGACTCACTCGGTGAGACGCTGGTACGCCTCGAGGGCGGCCCGCTCGACCCAGCATTCGGCGAGGCGTCCGTCGCGCACATGCCATATCGCGATGCCCGAGAACGACACCGGCCGGCCGTCGGGGGCAAGGCCGAATATCCCGTTGTTGACGCCGGTATTGAGCCATCGTGACACCACCCGGTCGCCGGCCGCGTTGGCGAATGTCTCGAGAATTTCGGTGTGTGCGTCGCCGTAGATCGTCTGAAACTGCCGCACCCAGTCCTTGAATGCCCCGCGGCCTTCGATCCGCTTGCCGCCCGACCAGATCTTGTAGTCTTCCGTCATCAGCTCGTCGATCGCGTCGAGGTCGTGCGCAGGGCCCCAGACGCGTGTGAGAAACTGCTTGGCGAGCGCGACGGCCGCCTCCGCAGGGGTCGAATGGTTCGAGTCGGTCATGTTCGGTTCCGTATCACACGCTACCCAAAACGCTGCGGTTTTCAGGCACTGAACAGCTTCAGGTTGAGCGCCCGCTCAAGTAACCAGATGAGTGCGATCGCCAGTGTGGCAATCGACCCGCCGATGAACACGCCACGCCGGTAGAAGGCGCTGGCGCGCAGCGCGAACGCCAGCGGCAGGAAGAGCGCGACGATGGCGAGCTGGCCGATTTCGACGCCGAGGTTGAAGCCGAGCAGCGACAGCACCAGCGCCCCCTGCGGCAGCCCGAGCTCGGCGAGCACGGTGGCAAAGCCGAAACCGTGAATGAGGCCGAAGACGAAGGCAACTATCCAGCGACGGCCTTCGACCAGCGGTTTGAGATTGTTTGCCGCCGCCAGTACGACTGATGCGGCGATGGCCGATTCGACCAATCGCGAGGGCAACTGCACCAGGCCCAGTGCGGCGAGCGAGAGGGTGATCGAATGGGCGACGGTAAATGCCGTGACCACCCACAGCACTTCGCGCAGCGCGTCGCTGAAGCGCGCCACACCGCGCCAGCGCCCCGTCGCGTGCACCAGCACGGCAGGCAGCAGCAGGGCGAGCAGAAACAGGATGTGATCGAAGCCGATCCAGATATGCCAGATGCCCTCGATCAGATACTGCCCGAACTGCGCCAGCCGCGACGACTGGCCGGCGACGAACTGTTGCTCGCTGCGCTCGGGGGAGAGCACGGCGGCATGCGGCGTGCCGTCGAAGCTCAGGCGCAGCAAGCCGCGGTGCAGCGCGTCGAGTTCAAACAGCAGGCGGTAGGCGACGGTCAGATCACCCTCGGCGCGAGGGCACTCGCCGGCGAGTTGCAGCACGGCATAGGTGCCGTCGGTGTGGCTGTCCACGAGGTGATCGGCGACCCGGAGGGTACATGCGTCGCCGCGCTGCACGCTGAGGCGCCCGAGTGCCCAGGCGTCGATGTCGGCCTGGCGGGTGCGCACTTCGCCCCAGGTAATTTCACCGTTGCCGTCCGCATCGAGGCCGAGCGCGAACTCGATGTCGCGCAAGGCGATGTCCCACTGCCCGGTGACCGCGCTGCCATTCACATCGAGGGCCAGATAGCTGTCGCTGGCCTTGTGCGCCAGCACCGGAAGCGACAGGAAGAGCAGCAGCGCGAGAAGGTAGCGCTTCATTGCGGTACGTTCCCGCCAGCACGATCCGCGCGCGTCGCCAGCGCCGACTGCTGGCCGAGCGCACGCAGACGGGCGTCCTCGAAACCGCTGCTGTGCAACCAGTCGCGCACCGGCTGCGCAGCCGCCGCATCGCCGGCCGCAATTGCCGCTTCGAGCAGGATGCGGGCGTCGCGCGGTTCGCGCTGCTCGCGGTAGTTTTCCTGCGCCAGCTGCACCGCCCGTTGCGGGTCGTTGCGCAGATGCAGCGCGAAGCGTGCTTCCTCGGCCATGTGGGTGGTATCGCCGCGCAAGCGTGCCGCGTCGAAGCGCTCATCGAGCATCCTTGCCAGTCGCGCGGCATCGGGCGTTTTCAGCTGATGGGCCGCTTCAGCCAGCCGCAGCAACAGGGTGTCGGAAGATTCCCAATCGGCGAGCTCGCTCAGCACCTCGGCCGGGCGTTCTTGGTCGAGCAGAAAATCGCTCCATGCGGCCAGCAGGTAGCCGTCGTCGCGGCCGATGGCGAGCGCATCGCGATAGTGCCTCTCCGCTACTGTCGGCTGGCCGCGCCAGGCGGCCACTTCGCCAAGCCGGGTGAGCAGCCAGAGGCGGTTGCCGGGGTTCTTGCTGTTCTCCAACGCATGCGCGAGCGATGCGTAGGCGGCCGCGAGTTCGCCTCCATAAGCCTGGGCGAGACCGATGCAGGTGCCGTACAAGACAGTTCGATCCAAGGCCTGCAATGCAGCGCATTCGGCGCGCGCCGCGGGGTAATCGGCGCGCACCAGGAATATCGCGCCGCGCCAGGCGTGTGCTGTGGCCAGTTGCGGATCTGCGCGAAGCGCCGCGGCAAAGTCTTGCAGCGCCGCGTCGAAGCCGTGCCGGTACTGCAGCAACTTGCCGCGGATGACGAGCAGATCGGCCGGCAGCGGCTCCGCGAATCGGGCAATCACGGCTTCCGCGTAGCCGACATAGCGCGGATCGCCGCGGGCCATGGCGAGGTCGAAATAGCGCTGCGCGAGACGCGCCGCGGGACGCGGATCGTCCGCTGCCGCAGCCATCGCTGCACGCAAGGCGGCCAGCTCGCGCGCGCTTGCGTCGCCCGCCCGCGCAGGCAGGCGCTCGAGCACTTCGGCATCATCGGCCGGCGTGCGCGGTGCGGCCACCGCGTCGGGCAGGAGGATGAAAATCGACAGCGCCAGGCCGGTAATTTGCAACCAGTCGAAACAGTTCCACTTTTGGCTTTTCATGCGTGCTATATCGTCACAGTGCGCCCTGTCGGGTGCATCCATCTCAACAGTAATCCAAGGAGAATCCCATGAGCAAACTGCTTGCAATTCTGATCGCGTCCGCATTCACGTTCGGTTCCGTCGGCTCGTTCGCAATGTCCCACGGCGGCGGCGCTGACGACGAGAAGAAAATGGAAGAGGTCATGGACGCGTGCAAGGATTTGGAGGGTGAGGCCAAAGACGAGTGCGAAAAGATGCACGCCGAAGACGAAGGCATGACCGGTGAAATGAAAGAAGGCGAGAGTATGGAAGGCGAGGCGAAAGAAGGCGAAGCCAAGCAGTAATGCAGCTTTTCGTGCGCTTCAACCCGTTGCGTCGTTAAGATCGTTCAGCGTCACGGGTGGGCCATGGGAACATGGGGGCTTTGCGGCCCCCTTTTTTTTTGAATTGATCACGCGCCGAAGATGTGCAATGGCGCGCAAATGACGTGCGGCCATGCTTCGGCGCACCCACACGGGTCGTTTTCTCACTTGGCCGAGCCAGCCCGAAACCGCTTTGCTTCGGCCCGCGGCTTGCTCTGGCGCATCTGCGGCACGTGCGCTCGCGTTCCACACGGATCGAAAAACGACTTGGGCTTTGTCGATCAGTCACCTGCGCGCCCTCGCGGCGCCGGCTGCTCAGTAAGTCTTGTACGGCAGGAACTTGCCCGACATGACGATATTCACGCGGTCGCCGGCCGCGTTCGGTTCGCGCTCGACGCTCATATTGAAGTCGATTGCCGACATGATGCCGTCACCGAATTCCTCGTGAATAAGCTCCTTGAGGGTCGTGCCATACACATTGATCAGTTCGTAGAAGCGATAGATGAGCGGATCGGCGGGTAGCGCCGTCGGCAGTGAGCCTTTGTAGGGCGCGACTTGCAGCAGTGCGACGGCGTCGGCGGAAAGGCCGAATATCTCTCCTACGATCGTCGCTTGTTCCTTGTCGAAAGCCATCTGGCCAAGACATCCGGCCGTAACCCATTCCTTGGACAGGCCGACTGAACTGGCGACGTCCGCCCATTTGATCCCGTTCTGGATCTTGGCGGCGACGATCATCTCGGTAACTTCATTACGATTCACGGATAGCTCCTTGTCAGCGGAAATGCTCGGGAAAATTGGGAAGACGGGCGTGCCGCCGTCGCTCCCGCAATACGCCAAGCAGCATCCGTGCCGGTACGCGCTCGCCGCTTTTGTGCACGCCAGCAAACGCGCAACCACTCCGCAGGCCAAGCGCAGCGCCCGCCCGGCGCACCGTATCAGACGCGAAGGCGCGGTCTTTTGTTGCAGTGCCGCACCAAAAGGAAGCGCAGGGCGGGCATTCGTGCCCCATCAGAGGGCCTGAGCCGATTGAGAAGCCGCCTAACGCGGCGCAAAGCCGCGTGGATCAAGGGTTTTTTGTTTGGCACACAAAATGCTTTGTTCTTCTTGACTGCGCCTGACTCCGCGACGGCACCGCTGCGCGGCGAACGGCTTTGCCTCCAATTTTTCACGACTGGGGGTGACGCCGCTGCCGCAACGCCGCACCGTTTAACGGCGTTTGCTTGGCGATAGAGATTTCTTACTACTCAGGGAAACACGTCATGTCCTACTTAGCACCGACCGAGTTCGTCACCAAAATGGTGGATGCGGGGGAATCGAAGATTTTCATGTCCACCCGTGACACCATCGTCCGCGCCTTCATGGCCGGCGCCATCCTCGCACTCGCGGCGGCTTTTGCCGTCACCATCAACGTGCAAACCGGCCAACCGCTTGCGGGCGCGATCCTCTTCCCGGTCGGCTTCTGTCTGCTGTATCTGTTGGGCTTCGATCTCCTGACCGGCGTTTTCACACTGTGTCCGCTTGCCTTGATTGACAAGCGGCCGGGGGTGACCGCTGGCGGCGTATTGCGCAACTGGACGCTCGTCTTCATCGGCAATTTCGCGGGTGCGTTTACCGTGGCGGTGATGATGGCGATCATCTTCACCTTTGGCTTCAGCACGGAACCCAACGCGGTCGGGCAGCAGATCGGTCACATCGGCGAGGGGCGGACGGTCGGCTACGCAGCCCACGGCGCCGCAGGCATGCTGACCTTGTTCATCCGCGGCGTGCTGTGCAACTGGATGGTGTCCACGGGCGTTGTTGGCGCCATGCTGTCAACGAGCGTATCTGGCAAGGTGATCGCCATGTGGATGCCCATCATGCTGTTTTTCTACATGGGCTTCGAGCACTCGATCGTGAACATGTTTCTGTTCCCGTCGGGTCTGATGCTTGGCGGAAACTTCTCGATCTACGACTACTTGGTGTGGAACGAAATCCCCACCGTGGTCGGCAATCTGGTGGGCGGCCTGACCTTTGTCGGACTGACGCTCTACGCTACCCACGTGCGCACCGGTCGCAAGCGCGTCGCCGTCTGAGCGGTGGCTGCACAGCGCCTCCCCTTTGGTGGGGTGAGGCGCTGCGCGCGATGACCATGCCCGGCAAACTTACGCTCTCGTCCGGCCAGTACTCGGACAAGGGCCGCAAAGACATCAACCAGGATTGCCACGGACTGTGCATCCCTGACGAACCGCTGCTGACCGCCAAGGGCATCGCGATTGCACTTGCCGACGGTATCAGCAGCAGTGAGGTCGGCCACGTGGCCAGTGAATCGGCCATCAAGAGCTTCCTCGACGACTACTATTGCACCTCGGAGGCCTGGTCGGTCAAATCGTCGGCGCAGCGTGTGCTGACAGCGATCAATTCCTGGCTTTTCGCGCAGACTCGGCAAAGTTCGCACCGCTTCGACCGGGACCGTGGCTATGTGTGCACGTTCAGCGCACTGGTCATCAAGAACACCACCGCGCACCTCTTCCATGTCGGCGACAGCCGTATTTATCGCCTGCGCGATGCCGCCCTCGAGCAGCTGACCGTCGACCATCGCCTCGTCGTGTCGGACGAGCGCGCCTATCTCTCGCGTGCGCTCGGCGCCAGCGATCAGCTCGATATCGATTACAAGGCCGTGCCGGTCAATGAAGGCGACGTTTTCATCCTTGTCACTGATGGCGTCTACGAATTCACCGCCGCACCGTTCGTCATCGAAACCGTCGGAAAATTACGCGATGACCTCGACACCGCCGCCCGGCGGATCGCCGATGAGGCCTTCGCAAACGGCAGCGCGGACAATCTGACGGTCCAGGTCGTCAGAGTGGACGCCGTTCCCAGCCCCGACGCCACCGTGCCGGGCAGGGATTGGGGCGACTTGCCGCCTGCACCGCTGCTGAAGCCGAGGATGACTTTCGACGGTTACCGGATCATTCGCGAAATCCATGGCAGCAGCCGCAGTCACATCTACCTGGCCGAGGATTGCGACAGTGGGAATCTGTGCGCGCTCAAGATTCCGTCGATCGACCTTCGCGGCGACCCCGCCTATCTTGAACGCTTCATGCTCGAGGAGTGGATCGCGCGGCGCATCGACAATGCGCATGTGCTGAAACCCAGCCCGCCGGCGCGCAAACGCAACTTTCTCTACGTGGTCACTGAATACATAGAAGGCCAGACGCTGGCGCAATGGATGCGCGACAATCCGGCGCCTGAACTCGAGACGGTACGCGGCATCGTGGAACAGATAGCCAAGGGCCTGCTTGCCTTTCACCGCAGGGAAATGCTGCATCAGGATCTGCGGCCCAACAACATCATGATCGACGGTTCGGGGACGGTAAAAATCATCGATTTCGGCTCTGCGCGCGTCGCCGGTCTGGCTGAATCCGAGCCGGCAGACGTGGAGCCCGAAATCCTCGGCACGGTTCAATATACTGCGCCCGAGTATTTCCTCGGCGCACCGGGCTCACCGCGCTCCGACTTGTTCTCGCTCGGCGTGATTACGTACCAGATGCTCTCCGGACGGCTGCCCTACGGGGCACAAGTGGCGAAGTCCAGAACGAAGGCGGCGCAGAAAAAACTGAAATACACATCCGTGCTCGACGCGTATCGCGAAATCCCGATCTGGGTCGATGCCGCGCTCGCCAAGGCCGTGCAGGCGGACCCGGCCAGGCGCTATGAAGAGCTTTCCGAATTCACGTATGACCTCAGGCACCCCAATCATGCTCTGCTGCATGAACGCACGAAATCACTGCTCGAACGCAATCCGCTGCGTTTCTGGCAGGGGTTGTCCTTCGTGCTCGGGATGATGGTGCTTTTCCTGCTGAGCACTCACGCCCTCGTGCAATGAGTGTGAGCGCGTGGACGCCGGCGCGAAGGGCGCGAAGCAACCGCTTGTTCGGCCTCAGACGTCCGACGGTTTGAGCAACTCTTCCGGGTGAAGCGCAAACAGGTTCGGGCAGTTGAGCAGCCAGAAGCCGATCTCGTTGTTGTGAATGCCGGCGATCCGTACGACCCGGCGGCCCGCGCCGGCCACGCTATGCGTCTGGTAGGCGCGCGGCATGGGGTTGAAGGTGATGTCCTCCACTTCGCCGCCCGCGCCGTCCGGCAGGAACAACTGGAGCCTCTCGGCAATCGAAGCGTAGAAGTGGATCTCGCCGACACCGTCAGGCACGAGGAAGTACCACGATCGGTCGTTGCCGCTCAAGCCGCACGGATCGCCCTCGCGCCCCGGATCGAATGAAAGGTAATGGCGTACCGCCGTGCTGCTCCACCAGTTGAGGCTCATCTGCTCGCTGGTCGCATAGGTGGTAAGGCGCACTTCGTACAACTGACCTTCCGTCAGGGTGGCGGCGAGGAGCGTGTTTTCGGTCACCGCGAATTCGGCATCGACCGCGCCGCTCGCCTGGTTGATGAACTCAACATACGCGCCACCGGCGCCAACCCGGTATTCGCATTCGAAACTCGGTGCGCCCGGAATGAGCCACAGCTTCATCTTGCCGTGGGCGCGATAGGGCTGAAGCGGATGATTCCAGTCGTCATGCAGGCGGGCGCGGGCATCGGTGAGCCACCCGCCTTCGAGTACCGCGGAGAACGCGGTCTCGGTCAGTCCGTGCGGGCTGTTGTTGGCCAGTCCATCGGCGATCCAGCCGGGATCGACGCCCTTGAATTCGTCCACCGTCGGCGGCGAGGTGGTCCATTCGGGCCGGGTGCCGCTTGCGCCGCGATTGGGCCCCGGGGGTGCATTCAGGGCATCCCAGATCGACCCGAGTCCCAGCGCGGCGTGGTGTTCGGGATGGAAAGGCGTCTGGAAGAAACTGTAGATCTCGACCAGGCCGGAGTCACGGCAACGAAACTGCCATTCCATCATCTCGTCGTAAGCCGTCTCGGAATCGTCGCGCGCCGCCTCCGCCGCCTCGTAGCGGTTGCGCAGATCGAGATAGCGCGTGTACTTGCACAACTCCGCCACCCGTTTTTCCTCTTCGCTGTCGACCGGGCAGGCATTCATTGCATCGTCAAGTGCGCTCCACAGCCCGTGCAGCAAATCCGGTGAGAGCAAGGGTTTGTGCACCCGGTCGAGCAGCAGGGCGTACCAGCGCCACACGGCAGCGTTGACCGCGGGCGTCGGGAACATGTCGCCGAGAAACTGCTTGCGATGACGGTTAAAGTCGGCGAGCGTGAAGTCGCGATTGACGCGCCCGACGTCCAGCACCATGCGCATGTAGCAGTAGTAGCCGAGTCCATAGAAGCCGAAATCGGTCATCGCCTCGCCGGTGAGCACACTCGGACTCACTGCGGGAAGGCGCCGGACGCGATTGACCGCGTCGACAATGGCGCGCGGATCGCCAGGGTGGTTGGTGATTCCGCCGCGTCCCCAGGCCGAGGAGTACAAGTATTGGTACAGGCCCACCGGGCAGCGCGCAGTGCCGTCGTCGTTTATGTAATCGTCTATCACCGCCTCGGCCGTTTTGCCCGGCGGCCGGTAAGCCTCCATGACGACGACGCACACCTTGTCGGGGTCCGGCCAGACCGCGTCCGGTGTCTCGCCGGCATTGCCATAGGCCTGGATCACGATGCCGGTGCCGGCATAGGCGGTCGAGGTCGCGACATGATTGGCCAGCTCGATCTGACGCGTTACCGGGCGCTTGGCACCGAACGCCGCCGAGCCGAAATCGATCGCCCACTCGTCGGCGATGTCGCCGTCGGGGCGTGAGAGGCTCACCCAGTCAAGGCCGCTCGCCGCGACCTTGTCGTTGGCGTAGGCGAGCGCGGCCGCGCGCACTGCGTCGGAGTCGGTGAACAGGTAATGGTGATCCTCGGTGTAGTGGCCCTCAGCGCTGCTTTCGTCCCAGGGCGAGAGGGTGGCGCCGTGCGTGGCATCGAAGTTGATAATGGCGCCCCACGCGGCATTGGTCTGCAAGTGGGTCGAGGCGGTCCAGCCCATGTGTCGCAGCCAGGAGCCTTCTGGGTCGGCCTCGACCGCCGGCGAATCGCCCATCGCACCGGCCAGATTTCCTTCCAGCAGGCCGTCGGGGAAGTCGTCGGTCTCGTGGTCGGAGCCGTCGGACCAGCCGCGATTGGACGCGCCGCCCGCGATGGGCGGTAGCAAATGGTCGATTGCGCCGGACCACACGCGGTCGACGTCGACAGTGAGCGTGGTGCGTGCCGTTCGGGAGATCCACAGTTCCTGCAGGCCCTCGACGCCGTTGGGCATGTAGTGACGCCAGCCCAGACCATGCAGCGCCAGCCACACGGCGCGCAGCAGGAGCGGGTAGTCGCGCGCGACGATATGCAGTTCGCTGCCGCTGCAGTTGGTGTTGATGCAATTTGCGCCGGATACCACCTTGATGCCGAAGTCGACGCCGGGAACCCACCACGGAATGTTGGCGAGGCCGAGTTCGGCCGCCCAGTCCGCTTCGCGGCCCACGTAGATCGCGTTGATATCGGTGGCCGGGATGCCCGCACGCGTCAGACCGCTAAACGGATCCGCGCCGTCGACAAGCTCGTCGAGCCGCGCCGCCAGTTCGTCAGCCAAATATTGCGCGTCGGTCTGCGCCGACGGATAGCGAATCTCGACTGCCGTTCCCGATGCGTACAGGTCCATGACACCCTCCATCTATGTGTCTGGCATTGGCCACAGACTCGCGCGCGCCGGCGCGCCTGGGACCAAAAACCACGCTGCCAGTCGGCCCGTGAATGGCCAGCTTGGGCGTGGCGCGCCCTCATCCGGTGTGCGATGTCGGTTGAAGAAAAATGCTTAGTGGCAATCGCAACCGGCCGCAATCGCGCTGCGTGCAAGGACAATGCCCCGTTCTTCTTTCACTATAGATCGCCTCCACCAATTTCGCTGTCATGAACCCGGGGTGGGGCGGCACGCCAGCCACGGCGCGCTCCCTTGGAGCAAGGCAGGGCGCGCGGTTACGATGAATGTTGCCTGCCGGCGACTCAAGCCTGCGGGCAATGGAGAATCACGATGCTTGAATATCTCAATACGCTATACCCGGTCCGCTATACGGCGTTCGCGCTGTGCCTGCTCGGTTTGATGTATGCGCTGGCCGCCCTGTTCTTTGGCAGCGGCGGTGTGTGGTTGGCGGTGCTGTTCGGTGCGCTGGTCGCCTTCGGCGTCTATGACCTGTTGCAGAAGAAGCATGCGATCTTGCGCAACTATCCGGTAATCGGAAACCTGCGCTTCGCGCTCGAACACATCCGCCCCGAAATACGCCAATATTTCGTCGAAGGCGACACCGATGCAGCACCCTTTTCGCGCGCGCAGCGCTCGCTTGTTTATCAGCGCGCGAAGGGCGATTCGGACTACCGGCCGTTCGGCTCGCAAGTCGACGTCAGTGAAGACGGCTACGAGTGGATCAATCACTCGATGACGCCGACGCGAATCGAATCGCACGATTTCCGCATCACCATCGGTGCCCCGCGGCCGGGCCGCGAAACGCGCCCCGGCGACTGCCGGGTGCCCTATCTGGCAAGCATCTTCAACATCTCGGCAATGAGCTTCGGCGCGCTTTCGGGTAACGCCATCGAAGCGCTCAATGCCGGCGCCCGCCGTGGCAATTTTGCCCACGACACCGGCGAAGGTTCGATCTCGTCACACCACCGCAAGCACGGCGGCGACCTGATATGGGAGATCGGTTCGGGCTATTTCGGCTGCCGCAACGATGACGGCAGCTTCAATGCGGAGCGTTTCACAAAGAACGCTAGCGACGCGCAGGTCAAGATGATCGAGATCAAGCTCAGCCAGGGCGCCAAACCGGGGCAGGGCGGTGTGCTGCCGGGCGCCAAGGTGACGGCCGAAATCGCAGCGGCACGCGGCATTCCGGTGGGCAAGACCTGTGTCTCGCCGGCAAGCCACAGCGCCTTTTCCTCGCCGGTCGAACTGCTGCATTTCATCGAGCGGTTGCGCGAGCTATCAGGCGGCAAGCCGACGGGTTTCAAGTTCTGCCTCGGCCATCCCTGGGAGTGGTTCGGCATCGTCAAGGCCATGATGGAAACCGATATCACGCCCGATTTCATCGTCGTGGACGGCTCGGAAGGCGGGACCGGCGCGGCGCCGGTCGAGTTCATCGATCATGTCGGCGTGCCGCTGCAGGAAGCGCTGTTGTTAGTACACAACACGCTGATGGGTGTCGATCTGCGCGATCGCATCAAGATCGGCTGCGCCGGCAAGGTGATCAGCGCCTTCGATTTGGCGCGCATGATGGCGCTCGGTGCCGACTGGTGCAACAGTGCGCGCGGCTTCATGTTTTCCCTCGGCTGTATCCAGGCGCAGACCTGTCACACCGGCAACTGCCCGACGGGTGTCAGCACGCAGGACCCGGTTCGCGAGAAAGCGCTGGTGGTGCCGGGCAAGGCGGAGCGCGTCTATCAATTCCACGAAAAGACGCTGCTCGCGCTCAAGTATCTGATCCAGGCGGCCGGGCTGGAACATCCGGGCGACATCACGCCGCAGCACATCGTGCGGCGCGTCAACGAAAACAATGTGAGGCTGCTGTCGAACCTGTTGCCGCAAGTGGCGCGCGGCGCGCTGCTCAAGGACGACCTGGATGGCGAGCATCACATTTACCGCCACTACTGGAAACAGTCGCGCACCGACCGCTTCGCGCTGTCGGTGGGTTAGGCGCCTCTCGGACTTGAGGCTGATCTGCTGCGCCCGTCGGAAAGTGGTCCAAATCCCGCCGCTTCTTCGTTGCATAGCTCCACGATGCGCCTCAAAACCGACCGAACCTGTTGTCGATCTTCCGCGTGGCTCGTGACGATCGCTCAGGTCCGACCGGCTCCGGGGCAAGTGTTGAACCTGGAAACCGCAGTTGACCGCTTGTTGGTGGTGGGAAGTTATTGTGGAAATTGACTATTTCGCGATCTGCCGAACTCACCCATCGGGTGAGAACGCTACGCGCCCGATTGCACGACTAGCGGGCCGCCTGACGGTGTTGCTTGTCGTAGCAGGGGCCGCTCCTGCGGCCTCCTCGCGCCTTGTCAGACGACCCGCCAGCCGCACACTTGGGCGCGTCCAACTGCCGTTTCCAGGTTGAATGGCTCGTCACCCCGGCGAATGCCGGGGTCCAGGCTATTGATTTTTCAGGCGCCCTTCGAAAGCCGGCAGATGCGTTACGCGCGCTTTGCCGACGGCCGCGATGCGGCGGCGTCCTTTTCGTCTGCCGTGATCCTGGCGACCAACGCTTCAAGTACCGTCGGCGCGGCGTCATTTTCGACCTGGCAGGTACCGGCCGCGGAGTGACCGCCGCCGTGGTACGACAGGCACAGCTCACCCACATTGGTGGTCGAGCTGCGGTCGAGGATGGACTTGCCGATGGCGAACACCGTGTTCTGTTGTTTGAGTCCCCACAGCACGTGAATCGAGATATTGCATTGCGGGAAAAGGGCGTAGATGACGAAGCGATTGGTCGCGTAAATCGTCTCTTCGTCACGAAGATCGAGCACCACGAGGTTGCCATGCACGGTGCTGCAACGTTCGATCTGCTCGCGCGCCTTTGTTTGATGGGCGCGGTACAGCTCGACCCGTTCGACCACGTCACTGAGTTGGAGAATTTCTTCGATCGGCTGGGTACGGCAGCGGTCGATCAACTGCATCA
Source organism: uncultured Rhodocyclaceae bacterium (assembly GCA_965367985.1). GTDB lineage: Bacteria > Pseudomonadota > Gammaproteobacteria > Burkholderiales > Rhodocyclaceae > Nitrogeniibacter. The sequence continues at coordinate 1,125 of CBDULG010000009.1, read as the reverse complement.
TCAACTGGTAGTTCGAGATGGTGAAATCGCGGAAGCGGCCGAGACCGGTGCGCGCATCCATGAGAAAGTTCATCAGCACCCAGCCCTGCGGGTCGAGGATCTCCTCGCGGCTGAATTGCGCCGAATCGCCCTTGTCGACGGCTTCCATGAGATCGTCGCCGACATTCGGAAACGCCGCCTTGCCGCCGTAGTAGTCATACACCACGCGCGCCGCGGAGGGCGCCTCCGGGATGATGATGTGGTTGTCGCGCTTTGCGTTGCGCAGCGTTTCGCTGAGGTGGTGATCGAAGGCCAGGTGGCAGCCTTCGACGAACGGCAGATTAGTCGTGATGTCGCGTTCGTTGATCTCGATTTTTCCGTCCTGCATGTCCTTGGGGTGCACAAACAGGATGTCGTCGATCATGTCGAGTTCCTTGAGCAACACGGCGCACGCCAGACCGTCGAAGTCACTGCGGGTTACGAGGCGGTATTTCTGAGACATTGTTGTTTCCTTAAGCGATTGAATTCATGCGCGCCGCGGGTGATTGGCCGGACGATGAATTTGTCACGGCCGGCGGTGGCAAAACTTAAGGGACGGCACCGGCGCACGACAGCGCCTTCGGACGGACGAATTTACCCCGTGTCGGCGCGGGCGGAAGGGAGCGGCGACGCAGGGTGGCAGGCTTTGCGTCTTTGTGTTTCCCGCCGAAGGCCTTGTCAGGAAACAGTCGCCTGCTGCCGTGCCTGCCTGCGGTAGGCCGCGGGCGAAACCTTAATGACCCGCTTGAACGCGCGTGCAAACGCCGCTTCAGAGTCGTAGCCGACGTCCTGGGCGACGCGGATCAGCGCGTGGTTGCCGCCCACCAGCTCCTGCCCGGCGACCTGCATTCGCCAGTTGGTCAGGTAGTGCATGGGTGCCAGGCCGATCAGGTCGACGAATCGTTCGGCCAGCGCCGAGCGGGACAGCCCGACTTCGCGGCTCAGGCGATCGACCGTCCACGGCTCGGACAGGCGGGCGTGCAGCAGCGCAAGCGCGCGCGATACGTATGGATCCTTGAGGCCGGCGAACCAGCCGGTGTGGCCGTCGGGCACGCTCTCTGCGTAGCGCCGGACGGCTTCGACGAACAGCACCTCGGACAATTTCGC
>CBDULG010000008.1:0-21972 GCA_965367985.1 uncultured Rhodocyclaceae bacterium | reverse complement strand
GAGCACCGAGTGCAGGATCTCGCGGGCCTCGTCGTTGCGGCCGGCGCGCGAGAGCAGGTCGGCGAGGCTCTCGGCCGCGCGGAACTCGGACGCGAGATGCCCAAGGCGCCGCGCGCGATCGCGGATGCGATCGTCGCCGCCTTCGAGCCGGGCCTCGCCTTTGCGCAAACGCACGCGCTCAAGATCGAACACGCCACTGGCGGTCAGCGCGCCGATGCCCGGTGCGCGCAAATGCGCGGACTCCATGTGGACATGATCACCGTCGATTCGCCCGCTTGCCATCAGGCTGATTTCCGGCGACAGCAACACCGGGTTCCAGAACACCGCCCCTTCGGGCCACCGCAACTGCACATCGCCTACCCAGCCCTCGCCGGTGCGTCGCGCCACGACATCCACGTCTACGTTCAGCGATTCGCCGGCATGCAGACCGTCGGCGTCCGAGAACTTTCCCTGCGAGAGCGTCAGGTCAGCGTGCGCGCGCCGGGCGGCATAACGGACGGTACCGTCGACATTGCCGCCCGCCTGCCATGTCGCCAACTGCGGCAGCCAGGCCGCAAATATGCCAATCGGAAGACGTGTCAGGGTGACGACGATCGCGCCCGAAACGTCGAGCCGCGCGTCGATCGCGCCGCCCGCCGAAAACGCGAGGCGAAGCGCGCCGCTCGACTGTGCTGTGTCATAGCGCAACGTGACCTGCGCGCCGTCAGCGCCCGGCACGCCGGCGAGCCGCCCATTTCGGCATGCAATGACGCCATCGGCAAGGGATAAGACGCCACAGGCCAGGACCACGTCGTGCAATTCGCGCTCGCCCAGCGAAAGGTAGCCGATACGCACCTGGCCTCCGCGGTCAGCTTGATCGGCAAGTTCGAGCACGACATTTTTGGCGACGATCGGCGCAATACTCAGTTCGCCCAGCGCCAGCCGAAGCGCGCTGTCGGCGCCAAGCACCGGGGGCAGCAGAAAGAGACACGCCATGGCGCACGCGAGGCGTGCACCATGGCGTGAAAATCTGTCAGCCGGGAAAGACACCCGTCGACAGGTATCTGTCACCACGGTCGCAGACGATGCAGACGATCACCGCGTCAGACACGCTTTGCGCCACGCGCACGGCGACATGCATCGCACCGCCGGACGAAATGCCTGCAAAGATGCCCTCTTCACGCGCCAGACGCCGCGTCATTTCCTCGGCGTCAGCCTGCGTGACGGGTTCGATTTGATCGACACGTGCCGCATCGTAAATGGCCGGCAGGTAGGCTTCGGGCCACTTGCGGATCCCCGGAATCTGCGCGCCGTCGGCAGGCTCGCAGCCAATGATTTGAATCTGCGGGTTTTTGGACTTGAAGAATCGCGACACGCCCATGATGGTTCCGGTCGTTCCCATGGAACTGACGAAGTGCGTCACGCCGCCCTCTGTCTGGCGCCAGATCTCCGGACCCGTGCCTTCGAAGTGCGCCACCGGGTTGTCCGGATTGGCAAACTGGTCGAGTATCACGCCCTGTCCCTCGTCGCGCATCCGCGTTGCCATGTCACGCGCCAGTTCCATGCCGCCTTCACGGGGCGTAAGTACGAGTTCGGCACCGAACGCGCGCATCGTCTGACGCCGCTCCACGCTCTGGTTTTCGGGCATCACCAACGTCATATGGTAGCCACGGATCGCGGCCGCCATCGCCAGCGCAATGCCGGTATTGCCGCTGGTCGCTTCAATCAGTGTATCGCCCGGTTTGATGTGCCCGGCACGCTCGGCGCGCATGATCATCGACAGCGCGGGGCGATCCTTCACCGAACCGGCTGGGTTGTTTCCCTCGAGCTTGGCAAGGATCACATTGCCGGTGTCGGCACCAATGCGCTTGAGACGAACCAATGGCGTTTCGCCCACATAGTCTTCCAGCGTTTTGTAGTTCATCGATCTTCCGAAAATTTCAGGCGATTCAGCCTGCAAGCGCGCGCAATTCATCAAGACTCGCCACCGCCGTGCCCAGTTTGCCGACAACGACGCCGGCGGCCAGGTTGGCCCAGTGCATGGCGGCGACGCGATCGGTGCCGCTGGCCAGCATGGTCGCAAAAGCAGCGATTACGGTGTCGCCGGCGCCGGATACATCAAAGACCTCGCGGGCGCGCGTCGGTTCGTGCGTTACGCCGTTGGTATCGAAGAGGGTCATGCCCTCTTCCGAGCGCGTCAACAGGAGCGCATCGAGTGACAACTCACCGCGCAGGCGCTCGACCTTGACGGCGAGTTCCTCCTCGGAACGCCAACGGCCGACGATGCCCTGCAACTCGCCGCGATTCGGCGTCATGATGTTTGCCCCTGAATAGCGCGCAAACTCATCGCCCTTGGGATCGACAATCACGGTTTTCCCGGCGTCGCGAGCACGTGAAATCATCTCGTCCACATGATCGAGCGCGCCCTTGTCGTAATCCGATAAAAGCACCAAATCATGCTCGGCGACGAGTGCGGCGAATGTTTCCAGCTTGGCGGCGAGGGTGTCGGCCTGCGGCCGCTGCTCGAAATCGATTCTCAGCAGTTGTTGGCTACGGCCAACGACACGCAGTTTGAGGGTGGTCTGCAGCGCGGGGTCGCGAAACAGATGCGCCGCGATACTCGAATCGGCAAGCAGCTGCTCGAGCGCATTGGCCGCTTCGTCTTCGCCGACGACAGACAGCAGCGAGACCTGCGCGCCCAGCGCGGCGACGTTGCGCGCCACGTTGGCGGCGCCACCGGCGCGATCCTCGGCGCGCGACATGTGCACCACCGGCACCGGCGCCTCGGGCGAAATTCGGCTCACTTCGCCAAACCAGTAGCGGTCGAGCATGACATCGCCAACGACCAGGATGCGCGCTGACGACGTATCGGGAAGTGCGTAACCCGCACTCACTTCACACGCGCCCGATACCAAAGTACTCGATGCCCTGCGCCTTGATCAGCGCCGGCTCGTACATGTTGCGTCCGTCGAACAGCACCGGCTGTTTCAGTCGCGACTTGATTGCGTCGAAGTCCGGGCTGCGAAACTCCTTCCATTCCGTGACGATGACCAGCGCATCGGCGTCATCGAGCGCGCTCTTCGGCCGCCCAGCAAAGCTCAGGCGCGGCTCATCGCCGAAGATATGCTCCGCCTCGGTCATCGCCACCGGGTCGTACGCCGACACCGTTGCGCCACGCTTGAACAGTTCCTCGATGATCACGCGGCTCGGCGCCTCGCGCATATCGTCGGTATTGGGTTTGAAGGCAAGCCCCCAGATGGCAAAGCGCCGTCCGGTTAGGTCTTCGCCAAATCGCGCAACGATCTTTTCAACGAGCACATGTTTTTGCGCGTCGTTGGCCGCCTCCACGGCATTGAGTAGTTTGAGGTGGTGACCATGCTGTGACGCCGTCTTGATCAAGGCCTTGACGTCTTTGGGAAAACACGAACCGCCGTAACCGCAGCCGGAATAGAGAAAGTGCCAGCCAATGCGCGGATCGGAGCCGATACCCTGGCGCACACGCTCGATGTCTGCGCCTAACGTTTCGGCCAGGTTGGCAAGCTCGTTCATGAAGCTGATGCGCGTGGCGAGCATGGCGTTCGCGGCGTACTTCGTGAGCTCGGCGCTGCGGATATCCATGAACACAAGTTTTTCGTGATTGCGCTGAAAGGGCGAAAAGAGCTGGCGCATCAGTTCGATGGCACGTTCGTCATCCGCGCCGACAACGATGCGATCAGGCCGCATGAAGTCGTCGATTGCGGCGCCTTCCTTGAGGAATTCGGGGTTGGACACCACCGAGTAATCGAGCGTGCTGTCGCGTGCCGCCAAGGTCTCGGCCATTACGGCCTTTACCTTGTCGCCGGTACCGACAGGCACAGTCGATTTGTCGACGATGACGCGATAGTCGTCCATGTGGCGCGCGATGTTGCGCGCCGCCGCCAGCACGTATTGCAGGTCGGCCGAACCGTCCTCGCCCGGCGGCGTACCGACCGCAATGAACTGTATGACGCCAAACTTGGCTGCCGCCTCGACATCCGTGGTAAACGCCAGCCGCCCCGCAGCCACGTTACGCTGAACAATTTCCAGCAGGCCCGGTTCGTAAATGGGAATGCCGCCTTCTTCGAGGATCTTGATCTTCGCCGCATCGACGTCCAGGCAAAGCACGTCATTGCCCATGTCCGCCATACACGCACCGGAGACCAAACCGACGTAGCCCGTTCCAATGACTGTAATTTTCATTCTTCTACCCCTGACTCAACGCGCTCCGCGACACGGCCTGCAACGCCCTACAGCGCAAGATCGAATTCTTCTGTCCGTTTGGGCGGTGTCGTTTCCCACCCGCCACAGGCGGGACAACGCCAATAGAACTGACGCGCCTTGAAACCGCACGCTTCACAGCGATATCGTGCAACGCGTCGCGTGTGCCCATGGACCAACTGGCGCACCAGCTCGACGTCGGTGCGCAATTCCTCCGGGGCCGTCATGAGCGCCGCGCCCAGCAATTTGTCGAGCCCGATCAAAGTTGGATTACGACGCAGTTCCTGTCGAACGATATCGTATGCCTCGGGCGCGCCCACCAGCTTCACTGCCCATTCGAATACCGTGTCGAGCAAGTCGAGTGATGGGTGGCGCTCGAGATAGGCGCGCAGCAATTGTAGGCCCTGCTCTGCCCGTCCGAGCTTGTCGTAGGTATGCATCAAGCGCTCGGCGGCCAACGCGAGGTAGACCGCATCCTGCGTTTCGATGCGCTTCCAGGCGTCGATCGCGCCCTGCAGATCGCCTTGGCGCAGCTTCATATCTCCACTGAGCAGGTTGGCACGGACGGATCGCGGATTCACTTTGAGCGCGTCGGTGACAGCTTGCGTCGCGTCATCGAGCCGCGAGTCGGCCAGCGCGTTGTCCGCAATTTCGCAGTGGAAATTGGCCATTTCCTTGCGCCACCAGACGCTCTCGTGGTCGGGCAGCGCGTGCGCAATGTCGATTGCCTTCGGCCAGTCCTTTTCCTGCTGGTAGATTTCCAGCAGATTGCGCAAGGCCAGATCGTCGAGCCGCGTGCCGCGCAAGCGAACAAATACCGCTTCGGCGCGATCGAGCAGACCTGCCTTGAGATAATCCTGACCCAGTTCGGAGAGCGCTTCGATGCGCTGGTCCTCCTTCAGGTCGTCTCGGTCCACCAGATGCTGGTGAAGCCTGATGGCACGCTCGGTTTCTCCGCGACGGCGGAAAAGGCTGCCCAGCGCGAAATGCAGTTCAACCGTGTCAGGGTCGATCCGCACCGCCTCGATGAACGAGTCGATCGCCTTGTCAGGCTGCTCCTTGAGCAGGAAATTGAGCCCCGTGAGGTACGAGCGCGGAAGGCTGCGAGACTCTTTCACGACGTGGCGAATGTCGATGCGCGCCGCCATCCATCCGAGGACAAAGAACAGCGGAAAAGCGAGCAGCCACCACAGTTCGGTTTCCATGCGCGTCAGGACGCTTTGACCACAACTCCATCCGTGCGCACGGCCGGTAGATTCGCCTCATGCTCGGCTGCCTCGGCTCTTCGCACGTCCTTGCGCAGACGCCGGATTTCACGCCGCTTGCGGAGCAGCGAACCGAGCATCGCCGAAGCACCGATCACCGCGCCAATCGCAAAAGACACGAGGATGACGAAGACCATCGGCAATTGCCAATGAGTCTCCACATAGAAGTTTACCGTGACGAGATGCTCGTTCTTGACAGCGAAGCCGAACAGAACGAGAAAGATCGCGAGGCGGAAGATCCAGATCAAGATTCGCATGGGAATGAATTATGGCCGAGTCGTGGGTAAAAAAGAAGGCGGTCAAAGCCGCCCCCTCTCAAAAACACAGATAAACCTCACCAATCAATCAGCAGGAATGTCGACACGCTCGCGCAGTTCCTTGCCCGCCTTGAAGTGTGGGACGTACTTCTGCGCTACTTCCACACGCTCACCGGACTTCGGATTTCGCCCGATGCGCGGGGGCCGGTAGTTCAAGGCAAAACTACCGAAACCGCGGATCTCGATGCGATCACCCTGCGACAAGGAATCGGCCATCGCATCGAGAATCACTTTGACAGCGCAATCGGCATCCTTGGCGACCAGTTGCGGGAAGCGCCCCGCCAATCGCGCAATGAGTTCCGATTTGGTCATATCAATATGGCGTTACTGCTTCTGCTCGTCCATCTTCGCCTTGAGCAACGCGCCCAGGCTGGTGGTGCCCGTCGCCGCAGACGAATCGCTGGCCAGCTTCTGCATGGCTTCGGACGTTTCCACCTGGTCCTTTGCTTTGATCGACAAATTGATGGAACGCGACTTACGATCGACATTGATGATCATCGCCTCGATCTCATCGCCGGCCTTGAGCATGGTCGTGAGATCATCGACGCGTTGCGGCGCGGCCTCGGAAGCGCGCAGATAGCCCTCGACGTCTTCATTCAGCTCGATGACCGCTCCACGTGCATCGACAGACTTGACCGTACCACGCACTAGACTGTTCTTGTCGTGCGTCGCGATGAAGTTGGTGAAGGGGTCGCCGTCGAGTTGCTTGACGCCCAGCGAGATACGCTCGCGTTCGACGTCGATCGCCAGCACGACCGCCTCGACTTCGTCACCCTTCTTGAAGTTGCGTACGGCTTCGTCGCCCTGATCGGACCACGACAGATCAGACAGATGAACCAGACCATCGATGCCACCGTCCAGCCCAATGAACACGCCGAAATCGGTGATCGATTTGATCTGGCCGCTGACCTTGTCGCCCTTCTTGAAGTTCATCGCGAACTCTTCCCACGGATTCGCCTGACACTGCTTCATGCCGAGCGAAATGCGGCGGCGCTCTTCGTCGATGTCGAGAATCATCACTTCGACTTCGTCACCGAGTTGAACCACCTTGTTGGGATGAATGTTCTTGTTTGTCCAGTCCATTTCGGACACGTGTACCAGACCTTCGATGCCCTGCTCGACTTCGACGAACGCGCCATAGTCGGTAATGTTGGTGACCTTGCCGAACAGGCGCGTGCCGTTCGGATAACGGCGGCCGATACCGACCCACGGATCTTCACCGAGCTGCTTGAGGCCCAGCGACACACGACAACGTTCGCGATCGAACTTGAGTACCTTCGCTTCGAGTTCGTCGCCGACATTGACCACTTCCGACGGGTGACGCACGCGGCGCCATGCCAGATCGGTGATGTGCAGCAGACCGTCGATGCCGCCGAGGTCGACGAATGCACCGTAGTCGGTGATGTTCTTGACGATGCCCTTGATGACCATGCCTTCGGTCAGGTTCTCGAGCAGCTTGTCGCGCTCTTCGCCCATCGTTTCCTCAAGCACCGCGCGGCGGGAAACCACCACGTTGTTGCGCTTGCGGTCGAGCTTGATGACCTTGAATTCGAATTCTTTGCCTTCGTACGGCGTCGTGTCCTTGACCGGGCGCATGTCGACCAGGGAACCGGGCAGGAAGGCACGGATGCCGTTGGTCATGACAGTAAGACCGCCCTTGACGCGGCCGCTGACCACACCCTTGACGAGTTCGCCGTCGTTCAGTGCCAATTCCAGATCATTCCAGGCGGCAATGCGCTTGGCCTTGTCGCGCGACAGGCGTGTTTCACCGTAACCGTCTTCGAGCGCGTCGATTGCGACCTGGACGTAGTCGCCTTCCTTGACTTCAAGTTCGCCATGATCGTTGCGGAACTCGTCGATCGGCACATAGCTTTCCGATTTGAGACCGGCATTCACGACAACGAAATTCTGATCGACGCGGACCACCTCGGCGGTAATCACTTCGCCTGCGCGCATTTCCTGCTGCGCGAGGCTTTCCTCGAACATTTCGGCAAAACTTTCCATGGACATTTCAGGGGCGGGAGTGGACATAAATAAAGAGAACCTGCTTGCCACCGATAGGTAGCGGGTAAGTTGAAGAAATGACCGGCCGGTGGCCGGTTCGCTATAGTGCCGCCGCTGCTTGGTCGAGTACGAACCGGACCGCGTCTTGCGCAGTCATTTCGGAGGTATCGAGCTCTACCGCATCCGACGCTCTTGCGAGGGGTGCAACGGATCGGGCCGCGTCGCGTTCATCGCGCTCCCGCATCTCTCGCGTAAGACCCGCGATACTAGCAGCCAATCCCTTTTCCATCAACTGTTTATGGCGCCGTTGCGCACGCGCTTGAGGCGATGCGGTGAGGAAGATTTTGACCACTGCATCGGGGAACACCACCGAGCCCATGTCGCGTCCGTCGGCGACCAAACCCGGTGCACGGCGGTAGGCCCGCTGACGCTCGAGCAATGCGTCGCGCACCGCCGCAACGGCCGCGACCTTTGAGGCCATGACCGAGCACGCTTCGTCGCGAATCGCGTCGGTGACGTCTTCGCCGGCAAGGAAAATCCGCTCATCCTCAAAGCGCGCGGGCAGATCCCTCGCCATCCGGCCGAGCCCGTCGACGTCGTCGGCCGACAGTCCGGCACGCAGGGCTGAAAGCGCCACCAGTCGATAAAGCGCGCCGCTGTCAAGGAAGTGAAAACCAAGCGACGACGCCACGCGGCCGGCCACGGTGCCTTTGCCCGACGCCGACGGACCGTCGATGGCAATCACCGGCACCGGCTTGGCAATTGCGCGATACACCGAGAAATAGTCGGGAAACGTCTTGTTGACGCAGGCGGGGTCATTGATGCGAATACCGATGCCACCGAGCGCAACAAGCGAAAAGCACATCGCCATGCGGTGATCGTCATAAGTGTCGATCGTCGCGAAACGCAGTCGCGCTGGTGGGGTGATGCGCAGTTCGTCATCGAGTTCTTCGACCTGCGCGCCGACCTTTCGCAATTCGGTTGCCATCGCCGCGAGGCGGTCCGTTTCCTTGACCCGCCAGCTCGCGATATTGCGCAGCCGACTGGGACCGTCGCAGAAAAGTGCCATCACTGCGAGCGTCATCGCCGCGTCGGGAATATGATTCAGATCCAGATCGAACGGTTTCAGGCGGCCATCGACGGGCGCACTCGCCTCGATCCAGTGTTCATCCAGCGTAACTTGGGCACCCAGCGACTCGAGCGCTTGCGTGAAACGCACATCGCCCTGAATACTGCCCAGTCCAACGCCTTCGACGCGCACCGGTCCGCCACCGAGCACGCCGGCAGCGAGAAAATAGGACGCCGACGAGGCATCGCCCTCGACATGAATCACGCCGGGGCTGCGATAGCGTGCGCCCTCGCTCACCACGAAGCGCTGCCATTGCTCGCGCTCGACAGTCACGCCAAAGCGCGCCATCAAGGCCAGCGTAATCTCGATATACGGCTTGGAGATCAACGCGCCGATAACTTCGATGACCACTTGCGCGCCGGTCAGCGGCGCGGCCATCAAAAGCGCAGTCAAAAATTGGCTCGAAACATCGCCTCTCACACGAACAGTCCCGCCGGCGCGAATCTCACCTGGCGTGATCGCGAGCGGCGGATAGCCTTCTGTTCCAGTATATGCGACGCGGGCGCCGAGCTGACGCAAGGCATCGACCAGATCACCGATGGGCCGCTCATGCATGCGCGGCACGCCCGACAGCGCATAGTGGCCGCCAGACAGGGCAAGCGCCGCGGTCAATGGGCGAAAAGCGGTGCCCGCGTTGCCGAGGAACAGTTCGGCCTGCTTGACCGGGAAGTCGCCGGCGACGCCACGCACACGCACACCGCCCGCGTCCGCCAACGCCTCGCATGACACGCCGAGCGCCCGCAGCGCTTCGAGCATACGGTCGGTGTCGTCGGAACGCAGCAAGTCGCGCACTTCGGTTTCGCCATCGGCGAGCGCGGCAAGCAACAGCACACGATTCGAGATGCTCTTTGATCCGGGCAAGCGCACGCACCCTGCCGCCTGCATCATCGGCGGTAGATCAAGGAATTCCACGATAGAACGCTCCGGGTGTCAGGAGGGAAATGTTTTTTCTGCCCATCGATTGCGCGCCTTGCGCGCCGTGGCAAACAGCGCTTCGAGCTTGTCGCCGTCGTTGCTCATGAGCAGCGCGCGCAGATACGCCAATTCGGCGAGATATTCGTCGAGTTCCGCAATCAGCGCGTGGCGGTTGGCAAGGCAGATATCGCGCCACATTTCCGGATGGCTGCCGGCAATTCGAGTGAAATCACGAAAGCCACTTGCCGCATAGCTGAACAACTCTTCGCCGTTGGCACGACCTGCAAGATCGTGCACCAGAGCGTAAGCCAGCAAGTGCGGCAAGTGGCTCACCGCCGCGAAAACGCGGTCGTGATCCTGCGGACTCATGCGGCGAATCGTCGAGCCGCAAAGCGTCCACGCCTGGGCCACCTTTTCGATTGCCTGCGATTCGTTTTCGGGCAACGCGGTGATTACCACGTTGCGCTCGCGGAACAAGTCGGGAAATGCGGCATCGACGCCGCTCGTCTCGGCACCCGCGATGGGATGCGCCGGCACCGAATGACCGAGATGGTCGCCCAAGTGCGCGTAGATCGCCGCAATCACGTCACGCTTGGTGCTGCCCGCGTCGGTAACGATAGTGCCACTGGCGAGGTGCGGCGCCATTTGCGCCATGACCGCACTGGTCTGTCCGACCGGCATGGCAAGCAAGACGAAATCCGCGCCGTCGAGCGCGCCCGCCCAGTCGGTGCTAATGGCATCGATCACGCCGAGTTCGCGTGCGCGCTCTAGCGAGGCGCGCGAACGTCCAACGCCGATGATTCGACCCACCGCGCCGGCCTTGCGCAGCGCCAGTGCGAACGAACCGCCGATGAGGCCGACACCACACACCACAAGGGTACTGATCAACGGCATGGCGGCGCCCGTCATTACAAGGCGCTCGCCAGCGCTTCGCCGAAACGCGCATTTTCTTCGGACAGGCCGACCGAAACACGCAACCACTGCGGCATGCCGTAAGCGGCGATCGGGCGCACGATGACGCCCTGCTCCAGCAGGCGCTGATTGACGGCCGCCGCATCGCCGACTTTCACGGTGACGAAATTGCCGCGCGAAGGTATCCAATCCAGCCCGAGCGCCGCGAATGTCTTCGTCAGTTGCGTCATTCCGCGCATGTTCGCTGATGCGCTGCGCTCGAGAAACGCGTGGTCACCCAACGCGGCGGTCGCTGCGGCAAGCGCCAGACTATTCACGTTGAACGGCTGGCGCACACGGTTGAGCAGATCGATCACCTTAGCGCTACCGAGACCGTACCCGACGCGCAAGCCGGCGAGCCCGTAGGCCTTGGAAAATGTGCGAGAAACCAGCAGATTGGGATAGTGCGCCAGCCAGGCGATGCTGTCATAACGGTCCGTCTCGGCGAGATACTCGGTGTACGCTTCGTCGAGAACGACGAGTACGTCCCGCGGCACCTCGGCGAGAAACGCGGCCAGTTCAGCCCCGCTCACGAACGTACCCGTCGGGTTGTTGGGATTGGCGATGAAGACGACGCGTGTGCGCGGCGTGATCGCCGCCGCCATGCCGTCCAGATCGTGGCCGAAGTCGCGTGCCGGCACGGCCACCGGCCGGGCACCCGTGGCGATCGTGGCGAGCGGATAGACTGCGAAGGCGTGCTCCGAAAAAACCGCCTCGGCCTGCGGTGAAAGAAACGCGCGCGCCACCATCTCGAGCACGTCATTAGAACCGTTTCCCAGCACGATCCCGTTTGCCGGCACGCCGGTCGACGCGGTCAGCGCCTGCTTGAGCGCAAAGCCGTTGCCATCCGGGTAACGCGGTAACTCGCCTATCGCACGGCTTATCGCTTCTTTCGCCAGCGGGCTCATGCCAAGCGGATTCTCGTTAGACGCCAGCTTGATGATCTTGTCTTCGGTCATGCCGATTTCCCGCGCCAGTTCGGAAATCGGCTTGCCCGGCTGATACGGCGAAATGGCGCGGATGTATTGCGGCGCCTGTTCGGCAATTCCCATGACTTAACTCACCATGTGGGCGGGCGATCCCGCAGCGCGTGCGGCGCGTCAGAGCGCCGCGACCGGATAGGACCCGAGAACTTTGACAAAACTGGCATATTCATTGAGCGAGGCGAGCGCCGCGGCCACTTCCGGATCGGACTGATGGCCCTCGAAATCGATATAAAAGACGTACTCCCACAAACCCGAACGTGCCGGACGCGACTGCAGCTTGGTCATGCTCACCCCGTGCTCGCCGAGCGGCTGCAGCAGTTTGTGCATGGCGCCCGAGCGATTAGGCGCCGAACATACGAGCGATGTCTTGTCATTGCCCGAGGGCCCGGCGTCGTGCTGGCAGATAATGAGAAAACGTGTGGTGTTGTTCGGGTCGTCTTCAATATTGGCAGCGAGAATGTTCAGCCCGTAAAGCTCTCCCGCAGCTTCCCCGGCAATGGCAACCGATTCCGGGTCGGCGGCCGCCAGCCGCGCAGCCTCGGCGTTGCTCGCCACTGGCACGCGCGGCAGCGACGGCAGATTCCGGTTGAGCCACTCCTGGCACTGCGCGAGACTCTGCGCATGCGAATACACACGGCGCGCGGTGCCAAAGCCATCGGCCTTGGAAAGCAGGTGCTGATGAATGCGCAGTTTCACCTCGCCACAGATCTTCAGCGGATTGAGCAGGAGCAGATCGAGCGTGCGCCCCACCGCGCCCTCGGTGGAATTTTCTACCGGCACGACGCCGTATTCGACCGTGCCGGCCTCGACCGAACGGAAGACGTCGTCGATCGCCACCATCGGCGTCAAGGTGGGGCCGCTGCCGAAATGTTTGCGCGCCGCACTTTCCGAAAACGTCCCAGCCGGCCCGAGAAAGGCCACCTTGAGCGGCTGCTCGAGCGCCAGACAGGCCGACATCAATTCGCGAAAGACCCGCTGAATGGCAGCCGAGGGCAGCGGGCCGGGATTGGCGTCTCCGAGCCGGCGCAACACTTGCGCTTCGCGTTCGGGCCGGTAGACGTTGCCTTGCTTGATCTCGCCGATGCGCTGCGCCAACCGGGCTCGGTGCGAAAACTTGGCCAGCAGTTCATCGTCAACCGCGTCGATCTCGTTTCGCAGTTTGAGCAATTCCTGTTCTTCGCTCATTGCCTGACCCTTACCCGTTGCGTTTTGCAAAATCCTGCATGAAATCTATCAGCGCTTCGACACCTGCGAGCGACATTGCATTGTAGATCGACGCACGCATGCCGCCGACCGATTTGTGGCCCTTGAGTTGCACCAATCCGGCCGCCGCGCTCTCTTTGAGGAACGCCGCCTCGAGCGACGCATCGCGCAGAAAGAACGGTACGTTCATGCGTGAACGACAGGCCACATCGACACGATTTTCGTAGAAGTCGTTGCCATCGATGAAACCATACAGCAGTTCGGCTTTATGCCGATTTCGTGCCTCGATCGCCGCTACGCCACCTTGAGCGCGCAACCATTGGAACACCAGCCCGGCGATGTAAATGGCGTAGGTCGGCGGCGTGTTGTACATCGATCGGGCTTTGGCCACGAGACGATAGTCGAACGCGGTTGGACACAGCGGATGGGCACGACCCGGCAAATCGTCCCGAACGATGACGAGCGTGACGCCAGCGATGCCTATATTCTTCTGCGCCCCGCCAAAAATCACGCCGTAGCGCGACACGTCGATCTGGCGCGACAGAATGTGAGAGGACATATCGGCCACCAGCGGAACATGCTCCCGGCCGAGCACCGCCATGTCGGGATCGAATGCATATTCGACACCACCGATCGTCTCGTTGGTGCACACAAACACATAGGCCGGATCGTGTGAAAGGCGCCAGTCGCCCATCGGTGGAACCGAGGTGAAGCCGGTCGATTCCGATGACGCGGCAATGTGTGCGTCGCAATACTTGCGCGCCTCTTGATAGGACTTGTCAGACCACGATCCGGTCACCACGTAGTCCGCAGTCGTCTTGTCACCCAAAATATTGAGCGGAACGATGGCGTTTTCGGCGATCGCGCCGCCCTGCATGAACAGAACGTGATAGTTCGGCGGGATTGACAAAAGATCGCGCAGATCCGACTCGGCCTGGTCATAGATCGACTGAAAGGCTTGGCTGCGATGACTCATCTCCATCACGCTGACGCCGGTGCCATGCCAGTCGAGCATCTCCTCGGCCGCGCGACGCAGCACCGAACTCGGCAATGCTGCCGGCCCAGCGCTGAAGTTGAACACACGCGGCATCAGGCCTCGTCCTCGGGCGCCTCACCGTCGCTTTCGCCAGCACTGTCGTCGTCACTTACCTCGCCGGCATCGCCAGCGCCACTCTCCGGCAGAATGTCCGTTTCTTCGTCGGGGAGGACGTCGTCCTCGGATTCGGCAACCGGCTCGACACTTGCCAGGTGGGTGCTGTCATCGAGGGAAATCAGCGTCACGCCCTGAGTCGAGCGGCCCATTTCGCGGATTGTCTCGACACGCGTGCGGATCAGCACCCCGCCGGTCGAGATCAGCATGATTTCGTTCTCGGGCTTGACCAGCACGGCGGCCACCAGCTTGCCGTTGCGCTCCGAGGACTGAATGGCGATCATGCCCTTGGTGCCCCGGCCGTGACGCGTGTATTCCGCGATCGGCGTGCGTTTGCCGTAGCCGTTTTCGGTGGCGGTGAGCACCGACCATGTTTCGTCTTCCGCCACCAGCATACTGATGACCTGCTGACCCGGCTCGAGCTGCATGCCGCGCACGCCTCGCGCGGTCCGTCCCATCGGCCGCACATCGGTCTCGGCGAAGCGCACCGCCTTGCCGGCGTCGGAAAACAGCATGACGTCGTAGGCGCCGTTGGTGATCGAAACGCCGATGAGATAGTCGTCCTCATCGAGGCCAACGGCGATGATCCCCGCCTTGCGCGGATTGGAAAAATCGGACAGCGGCGTCTTCTTCACCGTGCCGCGCGAGGTCGCCATGAAGACGTAGTGGTCCTCGTCGAACTCCTTGACCGGCAGCACAGCGGTGATTTTCTCGCCGTCGAAAAGCGGGAACAAATTGACGATCGGCTTGCCGCGCGATCCGCGTGTGCCTTCCGGCACTTCGTAGACCTTGAGCCAGTACGCCCGCCCACGATTGGAAAAACAGAGAATCGTGTCGTGCGTGTTGGCGACAAACAGCCGGTCGATGAAATCGTCGTCCTTCATCGCTGTGGCCTGCTTGCCACGGCCACCACGCCGCTGGGAGCGATAATCGGTCAGCGGCTGGCGCTTGAAATAGCCGGTATGCGAGAGCGTCACCACCATGTCTTCCGGCGCGATCAGATCTTCGATGTTGATGTCGGCAGTGTCGAAGACGATCTCGGAACGGCGCTCGTCGCCGTATTGTTCGCGAATCGCCGCCAGTTCCTCACCGATGATCGTGGTGACACGTTCCGGGCGCGCGAGGATGTCGAGTAGATCGGATATGGTTTCGATCACGTCGCGATATTCGTCGACGATCTTTTCCTGCTCCAGCCCGGTGAGCCGCTGCAGGCGCAGCTCGAGAATCGCTTGCGCCTGAGCTTCGGACAAGCGGTAGCCGTCAGCGTGCAGGCCGAATTCGGCGGCAAGTCCGTCGGGACGGAAGCTGTCGCGGTCGGCGACCGAACGCGCCAGCATTTCCTCGACCAGCGGCGAGCGCCACAGCCTTGTCATCAAGGCCGTTTTAGCGTCGGCCGGTGTCGGTGCAGCCTTGATCAGCGCGATCACCTCATCGACATTCGACAACGCAACTGCCAGCCCCTCGAGCACGTGCCCGCGCTCGCGTGCCTTGCGCAATTCGTAGACCGTGCGCCGCGTAACCACTTCGCGACGGTGCTGCAAGAAGCAGTCGAGCATCTCGTGCAGGTTCAGCACTTTCGGGCGACCATCGACCAGCGCCACCATGTTCATGCCGAAGGTGTCCTGCAACTGCGTCTGCTTGAACAGCTTGTTGAGCACGACCTCGGGCACTTCACCGCGCTTGAGTTCGATCACCACACGCATGCCGGACTTGTCCGACTCGTCGCGGATTTCCGAGATGCCATCAATCTTTTTCTCATTGACCAGTTCAGCTGTGCGCTCCAGCAGCGCGCGCTTGTTCACCTGGTACGGCAGTTCGTCAACGATGATTGCCTGCCGGCTCCCGCGCTCAAGATCTTCGAAGTGCGTGCGCGCGCGCATCACGACCCGGCCCCGGCCGGTACGATAGCCATCGTGCACACCGGACAAGCCATAGATCATCGCTGCGGTCGGGAAATCGGGCGCCTTGACGATGCGGATGAGTTCGTCCACTTCTGTTTCCGGCGCGTTCAGGAGCGTCAGACACGCGTCGATCACTTCGCGAAGATTGTGCGGCGGAATGTTGGTGGCCATGCCGACCGCGATGCCCGACGAGCCATTGATCAGCAGGTTCGGAATGCGCGCCGGCAGCACCGCCGGTTCCTGCTCCTTGCCGTCGTAGTTGGGGACGAAATTGACCGTCTCCTTGTCGATGTCCGACAGCAGCTCGCTCGCAATGCGTGCTTGGCGGCATTCGGTATAACGCATCGCCGCGGGGTTATCACCATCGATCGAGCCGAAGTTGCCCTGACCGTCCACCAACATGTAACGCAGCGAAAAGTCCTGCGCCATGCGCACCAGCGTGTCGTAGATTGCCGAGTCGCCATGCGGATGGTATTTACCCATCACCTCGCCGACGACCCGCGCGCACTTCACATACGGCCGGTTCCACGCGTTGTTCGCCTCGTGCATCGCGAATAGCACACGCCGATGCACCGGTTTGAGGCCGTCCCGCGCATCGGGCAGCGCGCGCCCGACGATCACGCTCATCGCGTAGTCGAGGTAGGCGTGGCGCATTTCTTCCTCGAGGCTGATCGGAAGCGTCTCTTTGGCGAATTGATCCATGGTGTGCGCGGTGCCTGTGCGGGCGAAAATCAAAAGAGGGGAATATTACCATGAGGCATGCGCGCGACTGACCACGCACCTCCCGCCAAAACGGCGTGTACGCGCCGCTGCGGTTGATCTTTTGCGCCTGCCGCGATTGAATGCAGCGACCATCACAAACGCACGCAGAACAGCCGATGAGCGAACACGCCGATTTACTGCTGACAGCACGCTGGGTCATTCCCGTGGAACCGCACGCCGCAGTGCTTGACCACCACAGCGTGGCGATCCGTGATGGGCGCATTATCGGCATCCTGCCCAGCCAGGACGCGCACACGCGCTTCAGCGCGGCGGAGGAAAAGCGGCTGCCGGATCATGCGCTCATTCCGGGCCTGGTCAACTTGCACACGCACGCCGCCATGACCCTGATGCGCGGCATGGCTGACGACCTGCCGCTCATGCAATGGCTCGAGCAGGCCATCTGGCCGACCGAGGCGAGACACATGTCACCCGCCTTCGTTCGCGACGGAACCACACTCGCCATTGCCGAGATGTTGCGCGGAGGCATCACCACCGCCAACGAAATGTATTTCTATCCTGGCGCTGCCGCCGAGGCGTTCGACGCACTCGGTATGCGCGCCGTCATCGGCATCACCACGATCGAATTCCCGACCCCATACGCCAGCAGCGCCGACGACTATCTGCGCAAGGGCCTCGAGGCGCGCGATCAATGGCGCAGTCATCCGCTCATCGGCTTCACCCTTGCACCGCACGCGCCCTACACCATTACCGACGAAACCTTCGCCCGCGTGGTCAGCCTGGCCAACGAACTCGATCTGCCGATCCACATCCATGTGCATGAGACCGCGCACGAAGTCGCCGAAAGCGTAAAGCAGCACGGGCAGCGCCCGCTACACCGGCTCGATGCGCTCGGTGTGCTGGGCAGCAACTTCATCGGCGTGCACGCAGTACACCTCGACAGCAACGAGATCGAGTTGCTTGCACGCCACAGTGCCAGCGTGGCGCATTGCCCTTCTTCCAACATGAAACTGGCAAGTGGCATCGCGCCGATCGCTGCACTCGCCGAGCGTGGGGTGAACATCGGACTTGGCACCGATGGCGCGGCCAGCAATAATCGCCTCGACCTGTTTCAGGAAATGCGGCACGCCGCTTTGCTCGCCAAAGTCTCCAGCGGCGATGCCAGTGTCTTGCCCGCGGCGGACGCGCTGCGCATGGCAACACTCAATGGTGCAAGCGCGCTCGGAATGGCCGCGCAGATCGGATCGATCGAAGTGGGGAAGCAGGCCGACCTGTGCGCAATCGACCTGTCGACAGCGGAAACACAGCCGTGCTTCAATCCGGTCTCGCACCTCGTCTATTGCGCTGGACGCGAAAATATCAGTGACGTCTGGGTTGCCGGAAGGGCACGCGTCGAGGGGGGAAAACTGTTGTATAAATCCAACAGTGAATTGCTCGAAATTGCGCGTACGTGGCAAAATAAGCTCGGTAGTCAGATTGACTAATGCCGTTCAGACTCCAACGGTCAAAACCTGAAAACCTTGCCAATTGACGAGGAAATTATGATCCAACAAATGAAAAAACAGCTCTTCCTGGCTGCCGCGGCTGCTGCGCTGAGCATCTCTGCATCTTCGGCCTTCGCAGCTGACGACGTTGTCGTCACGGACAAAGGGGAAATTCCTTACGTAATCGATGGTCGCAATGTCGTTACCCGTAGCGGCACCGGCCTTTGCTGGCGTACAGGCTCTTGGAGCCCTGCCGCTGCTTCTACTACGCTGGCGGGTGAATTCCCGGTCGGTTGCGATTGCGACAGCGACATTGTCCCGCAAGACAAGTGCGTTGCGCCGATGGCCGCCGCTCCGACACCCGCTCCTGCGCCCAAGCCCACTGCCGAAAAGATCAAGCTCGCCGCTGACGCGCTGTTCGACTTCGACAAGGCCGTGCTGCGCCCTGAAGGCATGAGCAAGCTCGACCAGCTCGCGTCGCAAGCATCGCAGTTGAACCTCGAAGTCATCCTCGCCGTGGGTCACACCGACCGCCTCGGCTCGGCTGGCTACAACCAGAAGCTGTCCGAGAAGCGTGCAGCTGCCGTCAAAGAGTACCTGGTCAGCCAGGGCGTCGAAGCCAACCGTATCTACACGGAAGGTAAAGGCGAGACTCAGCCGGTTACCACCGACTGCACCAACATGGGCCGTCGCGCTCTGATCGAGTGTTTGCAGCCGGATCGCCGTGTTGAAATCGAAGTGATCGGCTCGAAGTAATTCGATCGCACTTCGACGGAAAAGCCCCGCGGATGCGGGGCTTTTTCTTTTCGTGCTATCGTTTTTACCCGCCACGACGTAACTGCGACCGATGAACGCCGACCCCGCCGAACTGCAGAAGTTTTCCGACCTCGCGCATCGCTGGTGGGATCCGGAATCGGAATTTCGTGCCCTCCACGAAATCAACCCACTCCGTTTAGGCTGGATCAACGCCATCGCGCCGTTGAAAGACAAGAAGGTACTCGATGTCGGCTGCGGCGGCGGCATTCTCTCCGAGGGGATGGCAGATCACGGCGCCCACGTCACGGCCATCGACTTGGCAGAGAAGTCGCTCAGCGTGGCCAAGTTGCACCTGCTCGAGTCAGGCTTGAGCATCGACTACAAGCTTCAAAGTGCCGAAGCGCTCGCTGACGAACAGCCCGGGCAGTTCGACATCGTCACCTGCCTCGAAATGCTTGAGCATGTCCCGGATCCGGCGAGCATCGTCGATGCATGCGCCCGCCTCCTCAAGCCCGGCGGAGACGTATTTTTCTCGACAATCAACCGCAACCCGAAAGCCTACCTTTTCGCTGTGATCGGTGCTGAATACGTTCTCGGTCTGCTGCCGCGAGGGACCCACGATTACGCGAAGTTCATCAAACCCTCCGAACTTGCCCGCCACTGCCGGACCGCCGGACTCGAGATCCGTGAAATCACGGGACTCACATACAATCCGCTGACGACCACCTATTCGCTGAGCCGCGATACTGACGTGAACTACCTGATTCATGCCACGCGAGACGATTGAAGCGGTCCTTTTTGATCTGGACGGTACGCTTGCCGACACTGCGCCTGATCTAGGGCATGCGCTCAATGCGCTGCGGGCATCGGCGGACCTCGACCCGGTGCCACTCGAGGCACTTCGCCCGCTGACCTCCGCCGGTACGCGCGGAATGCTGTGGGGCGGCTTCCAGTTGCGGCCGTCGGACGCCGCTTATGCAGAACACGCGGCGCGCTTTCTAGACCACTATGCGCAACGGCTCTGCGTCGGCTCTCATGTATTCCCTGCAATGTTTTCTGTACTCGACGCGCTCGAGGAAGCGAACATCCCGTGGGGCGTCGTCACCAACAAACCTCACCGTTTTACGGTGCCGCTGCTCGAGGCACTGAGCCTCGCCGATCGCGCCGCCTGCATCGTGAGTGGCGACAGCACGCCACATCCCAAACCGGCACCCGATGCTTTATTGCTCGCCTGCGAAGTGATATCGACGCGCCCTCAACGTACGCTGTATGTTGGCGACGATTTGCGCGATATCGATGCCGGACGCGCCGCCGGCATGCCAACCGTTGCCGCCGCGTGGGGGTATCTTGGACTCGACACGCCGATCAACGAATGGGGCGCCGACTGGATCGCAGAAACACCCGACGATGTTCTGCGATTCTGCAATCTCTAAAAATGTTAATATAGCCAGGCCTTGAAATCGGTGCTTGGTAACGCCATATTCAAGGTGCGACGTGGGGCCGACATGGCTTCGACGTGGGTCGCGAAGCAGACAAGTGCATACCGAGGTCCAGTTACCTCGTAAATCCGCTGGAATCTAAGTAAACGCCAACGACGAGCGTTTCGCTCTCGCCGCTTAAACACCGGTGAGCGCTGCACCGACAGGTTCCTGGGTCGGGTGATGGGGTGAAAGCTTCATCTCGCAGTGTCATTTACAGGAACTCGAGCGTGTGTCGGGTTACTTGGCGCACGTTCTAAAACCAAGGTAACTCGTTGCGGGACGGCCCGTCCGTCGGCCAAACCTCGTGACTAAACTCAAATAGACGGGACAAGTATGTAGAGCTTGCTGTAGAGGGCTTGCGGACGGGGGTTCGATTCCCCCCGGCTCCACCAATAACACGACCCCAACCGTTCTCGGTTGGGGTTTTTTCTTGTCCGATCGCGCCGGTTCCTGCGTGTTCTTTGGGGGTTCCTGCGGAAGCCTGCGGACTGCACCAGTCAGCCTTCCAGCCCGTTCCGGGCCACATTCCACTCTCTCCTGGCAATTCCACGCTCCGGCCTCGCTCCCTGGAAATGGCCCGAAGTCCGCAAAGGCCATAAGTCAGCGCTATACAGATCAAAGGGTTAGGCGCGGACGAATCTAGCGGTTGGACTGCGGCATCGGATAGCAAAGGAAACCGCTTGCGTTGTGTTTTGTCGGTATTTATTGATAACTACCGACGTAATGCAACATCATGGCGGCATGGAAAATTCGTATCAGGCCATTCTGGATCTCGCCGCCCAACGCGGTCTCATACGCCCGCGCGATCTCAATGCGCTGGGTCTGCCCAGTGTCGCCCTCACGCGACTGGTTCGGCAGGGCCTGCTTACCCGCGTGGGTCGGGGTCTGTATGCCCGTCCTGATCGCAGCGTATCCGAGCATGGCACGCTGGCCGAGGTGGCACGCAAACACCCGCAAGCCATCGTCTGCCTGCTATCGGCTCTGCGGGTGCACGACCTCACCACGCAGTCACCGTTCGAGGTATGGCTCGCCATTCCCAACAAGGCGCGTGCGCCCAAGATGGATTACCCGCCGCTGCGCATCGTGCGCTTTTCTGGCCCCGCGCTGACCGATGGGATTGAAGAGCAACAGATCGATGGCGTGACCGTGCGCGTGACCAACATTGCCCGCACCGTGGCCGACTGCTTCAAGTTTCGCAACAAGATCGGCCTCGATGTGGCGATGGAAGCGCTGCAGGAGGCGTGGCGTGCCAAGCGCGTGAGCATGGATGAACTCTGGCGCTATGCCACGCTGTGCCGCGTGGCCAATGTGATGCGCCCCTACATGGAAAGCCTGTCATGAATGACCGAAACGTGGCGGCATCAGTCCGTGCCAATCTGCTCAACCGCGCCCGCGAGACCCGCCAGGATTTCAACTTGGTTCTCACTCGCTATGCGATTGAGCGGCTGCTGTACCGTATCAGCATCTCGAAGCACGCGGATCAGTTTCTGCTCAA
>CBDULG010000007.1:0-22119 GCA_965367985.1 uncultured Rhodocyclaceae bacterium | reverse complement strand
CCAGCTGTCTTCGATCAGGCTGCCGACGAGAATGTCTTCGTCACGCATGGGTCAGCTCCTCATCTCATCGCGCGCATCAAACTTGAGTTCGCGCTGCATGGACTCGTACAATTCGCGCGCTTTCGGCGTATCGGCCGGCGGCAGCACGACGCGGATGTCGATCAGCAGATCGCCCGGCGGATTGGCCGGTATGCCCTTGCCGCGCACCCGCAACTGGCGCCCGCTCTGGCTGCCCTCGGGGATGCGCACCTTGAGGCTGCCGCCTGGAATGCGCACCTCGACGACCGCGCCGAGCGCGGCCTCCCATGGCGCCACCGGCAGCGAGACATGGACATTGCGGCCATCGACGCGGAAACGCGGGTGCGGCTTGAAGGCGATTTCGAGCATCAGGTCGCCGGCTGGACCGCCGCCCATGCCTGGGCTGCCCTGACCTGCGAGGCGGATGAACTGTCCCTGCCGCACGCCCTTGGGGATCTTCACGTTGAGCGTGCGCGAGGCAAGCCGGACCCGGCCGTCGTCATCGAGCGTCGGCACATTGAGGCCGATCTGCCGGGTTGCGCCGTGATACGCGTCTTCCAGATCGAGCATGACCTTGGCGTGATGGTCCTCGCCCTGCGCGCGGAACCCTCCGCCGCCGCGGTGAAAGCCGCGACCACCGCCGCCGCCGCCCATGCGGCCGAACAGCTCGGAAAAGAAGTCGCTGAAGCCGGCCGCCTCGTGCGGCGAAAACCCGCCGCCGGAGAATTCGAAACCGCTGTCCCAGTCGGGGGGCGGCTGGAAGTCCTGTCCCGGCCGGTAGCTCTTGCCGAGCTGGTCGTAGGCCGCGCGCTTTTCGGGATCGGAGAGTACCGCGTTGGCCTCGTTTACTTCCTTCATGCGCACCTCGGCGTCGGCCTCCTTGGAGACGTCCGGATGGTATTTGCGCGCCAGCTTGCGGTAGGCCTTGCGAATCTCGTCGGCCGTCGCGTCACGCGCCACCCCGAGGGTGGCGTAATAATCCTTGTATTCCATATCGTGTCCTTCGCGCGGGCAACCCGTTTCTTTTAGATTGGAGTGATGTGGCGCCAGATCAAGGTGAACGCCCGGGCGACACCCGGCCCGCTCACCCGCCGCGAATGACAACTCCATTGCGCTGCCTGCGCATTCGCCATTTGTAACAAAATCCCCTGAGCTCAGGGTCGCTGCACACGCCGCTGACGGCGCCATAAAGACCCATGAAAGCGCAAACCTTGGCCCATTTGCGGCGCAATCGCCCGCTTGCCCGCTGGCTGCGCGGGCGCAGCGCCGGATTTTGGTGCCCGGCGACGGCGCTGCATCGCTCACATGCGACGCACATGCTTACATTCTGGCGCGCACCGCCGCGACGGGT
Organism: uncultured Rhodocyclaceae bacterium; assembly: GCA_965367985.1. Lineage (GTDB taxonomy): Bacteria > Pseudomonadota > Gammaproteobacteria > Burkholderiales > Rhodocyclaceae > Nitrogeniibacter. The sequence continues at coordinate 20,750 of CBDULG010000007.1, read as the reverse complement.
TTCACTAGTTTGTCCGCTGCGGCCAATAACAACTTCTTGCGCTGCATTTCCTGGTTCGTGTTTTTTGAATTGAAGAGAGAGGGAGAGTTTCGATGGTACGTCGTTTCATGATGATGGCAGCACTCGCCGTTTTCGGCACCACCAGCGCCGCCTGGGCAGCCGGCGAGCACGGCACCGCAGAAGAAGCCAAAGCCATGCTGGAAAAAGTGGTTGAAGCGGTCAAGGCCGACGAGGCCGCTGCGCTCGACAAATTCACCAAGGGGGAAGACGGTTTCAAGGATCGCGATCTGTATCCGTTCTGTGGCGGCCCGGATGGCAATTTCACCGCGCACCCGAGCCTGGCCGGCAAGAGCCTGAAGGATCTCAAGGACAAGACCGACAAGCCGCTGGGTGAGGAAATCTACGCCGCCGCCAAGGAAGGCGAGATCAGCGAAGTGACGTACATGTGGCCGCGTCCGGGTGAAGAAGAGCCCGTCACCAAAGTCGCCTATGTCACCAAGATCGGTGATCAGGTGTGCGCGGTCGGTTACTACCAGTAAGCGTTTTGCGGGAAGCCGCGCCGGACACGATGGTTCGGCGCGATTTCCAAGCAGCACGAAGGCCTCGCAATTGCGGGGCTTTTTTCTTTTGGCATGCGCGCGTGCCGGTAATCAGCTCGCCAGTTGCAAGTCGGCCAGCCGCGCATACAGCCCGCCTTGTCGGCGCAAATCCGCCGGCGTGCCGGTCTCGACGATGCGCCCCTTGTCCATGACGATGATGCGGTCCACCTGCTGCACGGTGGCGAGGCGGTGGGCGATGACCAGCGTGGTGCGCCCTTCCATCGCCGTCGCCAGCCCTTTTTGCACGAGGATTTCGGATTCCGCGTCGAGCGCGCTGGTCGCTTCGTCGAGCAGCAGCAATGGCGCGCGCTTGAGGATCGCGCGGGCAATCGCGATGCGCTGGCGCTGACCGCCCGACAGACGCACGCCGCGCTCGCCGAGGAAGGTCTGGTAGCCCTCGGGCAAATGGTCGATAAAATCGTCCACCAGCGCGGCGCGGGCGGCGGCAATCACTTCGTCGTCGCTCGCGTCCATGCGGCCGTAACGGATGTTTTCGAGCGCGTTGGCGGAGAAGATGACCGGGTCCTGCGGCACGATGGCGATGCGCTGGCGCAGCGCCTGCAAACCCAACTCGCGAATGTCCCGGTCGTTGAAACAGATGCGGCCGTCGGTGACATCGTAGTAACGCAACAGGAGCTGGAAGAGCGTCGTCTTGCCGGCGCCCGAGGGGCCGACGAGGGCGACCCGCTCGCCTGGGGCAACTTCGAGGCAGATGTCGTCGAGCGCGCGCGTGGCCGGTCGCGCGGGGTAGGAGAACACCGCATGGTCGAAGCGAATGGCGAGCGGCGCGGCGTCGGCCAGCGTCTGCGTCACCGGCGCTTCGCGAATCGAAGCCTCGGCATGCAGCAGCTCGAGCAGGCGCTCCGCCGCGCCGGCAGCACGCATCACGTCACCCCACACCTCGGCCATGGTGCCGACGCCGCCGGCGACCAGCGCGGCGTAGAGCACGAAGGAAAACAACTGGCCCTCGGTCATCACCCCGGCGCTCACCTGGCGCGCGCCGATCCACAGCACGAAAACGATGGTGCCCATGGTGGCGCTGATGATCAGCGCGGTGAGCGCGGCGCGCACACGGGTGCGCTTGAGCGCCGTGGCGAAGCTGGTCTCGGTGCGCGCGGCGAAGCGCTCGGCCTCCTGCGCTTCCTGCGTGTAGGCCTGCACGGTCGGCATCGCGTTGAGGATCTCGCCGGCCAGCGCCGAGGTGTCGGCGATGCGGTCCTGCGTCTCGCGCGACAGCTTGCGCACCTTGCGGCCGATGAACAGAATCGGCAGGGTGAGCAGCGCCATGAGGCCGAGATTCAGCGAGAACAGGTGGAAGCTGGTGACCGCCAGCATGATCATGCCGCCGACGAACTGGAACAGGCTGCGCAGCCCCATCGACACCGAACTGCCGACCACCGTCTGGATCAGCGTGGTGTCACCGGTGAGCCGCGACAACACCTCGCCAGTCTGCAGCGTCTCGAAAAACTCGGGCGACTGGCGCAACACGCGCGCATAGACCGCATTACGCAGATCGGCGGTGGCGCGCTCGCCCACCCAGGCGACGGTGTAATAGCGCGCCGCCACGGTCACCGCCCAGAACGTGGCCAATCCGAACAGGGCGAGAAAATGCCCGTCGAGCGTCGACGCGCCGATCAGCCCGCCGCCCGCCAGGCGCCGCTCGCCAAAGCCCGCGTCGATCAAGTCGCGAAAGGCCAGCGGCACCACGAGAATGGCCGCAGAGGCGAGGCACAGCAGCACGAAGGCGAGCGCGATGCGCGGCCGGTAGGGCCGCAGGAACGGCCACAATCCCTTGAGCGCGGAGAGGCGTTGCGGGGTCAGCGGCGGCATGGGGCGGTTGCGGGTCATGGCGTATTGTCGATGATCTTGGGTTTGCGTGAAGCCGCGCAACGGCATCGCGGAATCGCCGGAATGTCGGTGGGCATGGACCGTGTCTCGTGCGCGTGGACGCGCCCTCACCCCAACCCCTCTCCCGGCGGGAGAGGGGCTATTTTTCATCTCGACCGACGGCGGTGTTCATCGGTGGCGATTGGAGCATCGCGCTCCCCTCTCCCACCGGGAGACGGGCCGGGGGTGAGGGAAGCACGTTGCAACATGCACCCGCGCGCCACACCGCCCGATAGCAGCTTCGTGCATACCCGGACAAGGGAAGGATTCGCCGAATCGCACGTAACCTTTTCGCCTCGATCCGCATCCAATGGGCAAAGAGACAACGGAAGCGACGCCATGAACACCGCCACTGACCTGCCACCTCCGGCCACCCTAAACAGCGACAGCACGTTGATCGCCGATGTACTCGCTCGGCAACCGGGCGCCTTCGAGCGCGTGATGCGACTGCACAACCGCCGCCTGTTCCGCGCCGCGCGCAGCATTTTGCGCGACGACAGCGAGGCCGAAGAGGCCGTGCAGGAGGGCTATATCAGCGCCTATCACGCACTCGCCGGCTTCAAGGGGCAATCGTCGCTGTCGACCTGGCTCACCCGCATCGTGGTCAACAAGGCGCTGGCGCGCCGCCGCGGGCACGCCGCGCAGGGCGAAGTATGCGCCGCGCCGCCAGACGAAGCGCACACCTCGCCCACCGAATCGCCCGAAGCCCAGGCCATGCGCGGCGAACTGCGCCGGCTCATCGAAGCCTCGGTCGATTCCTTGCCCGAGCAAAGTCGCAGCGTCTTCATGCTGCGCGCGGTGGAGGAGATGAGCGTGGCCGAAACCGCGGCTAGCCTGTGCATGTCGGAGGCGGCGGTGAAGACCGCCTTGTTCCGCGCCAGGCGCCAATTGCGTGACCGCATCGGTGATGCGGTCGGCCCCGCGATCGACGAATACTTCGCCTTCGACGGTGCGCGCTGCGATCGCCTCGTCGAAGCCGTCCGCCGCCGGCTCGGCCTCGCCCCACCGGGCTGATGTCCCGCCCCGCACGGGGCACCCACCCTGCCATTTCCCGCCACCGCGCCGCAGGGCATCTGCGCGCGCCGGGGAGTCACTCGACCCTGAAAATAGGAGAACATCATGAATCGCCTGATCCCAAATCCCGCCGACCGTCGCCTGGTGCTGCCGCGTCGCAGCTTCATCAAGCAAGGCTCGATACTCTCGGCCAGCGCCATCGCACTGCTCAGCGGCTGCGGTACGCTGGCTGCCCAAAGCGCGACCGACGACAACGGCACCGCCGCCGATGTCGACATTCTCAACAGCGCGCTGAACGCCGAGCGCGAGGCCATCGCAGCCTATCAACTGGGTGCCGAAAGCGGTCTGCTCACCAAGCCGACGCTGGCCGTGGCGCTGCAGTTTCAGGGGCACCACAAGGCCCACGCCGATGTGCTGGCCGGCACTGTCAGCAAGCTCGGCGGCGCGCCGGCCGAGCCGCCCACATCGTACGACTTCCCCACCGAAACGCTGAAATCGGAGATCGATGTGCTGCGCTTCGCCGCCGGCCTCGAACGCGGCGCGGTCACCGCCTACCTCAACGCCGTGCCGCTGTTCGGCAACCGCGATCTGGCGCGCGCCGCGGCGAGCATTCTCGGCGACGAGGCGATGCACTGGGCGGTGCTGCGACAGGCACTGGGCAAAGATCCGGTGCCGGGCGCGTTCGTCTGACACCGCATTGAAGGACGTGGCGGGGCCCGTCCCGCCACCGCGCGCGTAGCGGCAAAAGCGCGCAGACATTGAAGCGCTCCGGCGTTCCTGCGATCATCTGCCCATCCGCCAACGCCCCCGCGGCGCGTGGCGACACACAACAAGAGCAACACCACACGACGAGGAAAGGACGATGATCCGCCAATTCATGTTGCTGGCCGCGCTGGCCGTCGCGAGCCACGGCACGCTCGCCAAAGACTGGGACACCATCCGCCTGGCCACCGAAGGCGCTTACCCGCCGTTCAACACCACCGCCACCGACGGCTCGGTGCAGGGCTTCGATGTCGATATCGGCAACGCGCTGTGCGCGCAGATGGAGGCGAAGTGCACTTGGGTCAAGCAGGAGTGGGACGGCATGATTCCGGCGCTTATGGGGCGCAAGTTCGATGCCATCGTCGCCTCCATGTCGATCACCGAAGACCGCAAGAAAAAGGTCGCCTTTACGGGCAAGTATTACGCCACGCCGCTGGCGCTGGTGACAAAAGAAGGCAGCGGGCTGACGCCCGATCTGGAAGCGCTCCAGGGCAAGCGGATCGGCGTGCAACGGGGCACCGTGGCTGACTCGTTTGCCACCCGCTTTTGGGCCGACAACGGTGTCGATATCGTGCGCTACGCCAAACAGGACGAGGTCTATCTCGATCTGGGCACGGGGCGTCTCGACGCCACCTGGGTGGATGCACTGATGGCCTTGGGCGGCTTTCTCAAAGAGCCCGCGGGCGAAGGCTACGTAATTGCCGGCAAGCCGGTGTTCGGCCGAAACGCCGAGGAGAAGGCCATCATCGGTGAAGGCGTCGGCATCGCCGTGCGCAAACGCGACGCCGATCTCAAGGAAAAGCTCGACCAGGCGCTCGCCGCGATCCGTGCCGATGGCACCTACGACGCCATCCGCAAGAAGTACTTCGACGACGACATCTACGGCGATTGATCCGCAGCACACGGCGTAGCGAAGTGCAGAAATCCGGTGCCGCCCGCGCCGCTATTTTCCCGGCGCCTCCCTGATGCTGCACGGCTATCTGCCCTCACTCCTCGACGGCGCCTGGCTCACCCTGCAAGTGGCCTTGCTGTCGCTCGCCCTGGCGCTGGTGCTCGGGTTGGCGGGGGCGAGCGCCAAACTGTCGCGCAACGCCCTGTTGCGCACGCCGGCGCTGCTATACACCACCATCGTGCGCGGCATTCCCGACCTGGTGATGATGCTGCTGGTGTTCTACGGCGGCCAGATCGCGGTCAATGAGATCACCGACCGGCTCGGCTGGGGCTATGTCGACGTCAATCCTTTCGTCGCCGGCATTCTCACGCTTGGCTTCATTTTCGGTGCCTATTTCACCGAAACCTTTCGCGGCGCCTTTCTCGCCGTGCCCGCCGGGCAACTCGAAGCCGGCGTGGCCTACGGCATGAGCCGCTGGCAGGTGTTCCGCCGCATCCTGTTTCCGCAGATGCTGCGCCACGCGCTGCCCGGCCTTGGCAACAACTGGCAGGTGATGCAGAAGAGCACGGCGCTGGTGTCGATCATCGGCCTGTCGGACATCACCTGGCTGGCCGATCAGGCCGGGCGCACCACCCATGCGCCTTTCCTGTTCTACGGCGTCGTATGCGTCTTCTATCTGGCACTCACCACCGTCTCGGCGCTGGTCTTCGGCTGGCTTGAAAAACGTTATTCGGTCGGCGTTCGGCGGGCTGCCGCATGATCGACTGGCAAGTGATCACCGAAAATCTGCCGCAATTCGGCGCCGGCTTGTGGCTGACTGTGCAGCTCACCGCCTTGTCGTTGCTTGCCGGGCTGATCCTCGCGATTCCGTTGGCGGTGTTGCGCACTGCCAAGCGCCGCTGGGTAAGCGGCGCGGTGTGGCTGTTCACCTATTTCTTCCGCGGCACGCCGATGCTGGTGCAACTGCTGCTCGTGTATTACGGCCTCGGTCAGTTCGAATGGGTGCAGGCGCAGTGGCAGGCCGGCAACGCCTTCTGGCTGATTTTGCGCGAGCCGTATGGTTGCGCGCTTGTGACCTTCTCGCTCAACACCTGCGCCTATACCACCGAGATCATCGCCGGCGCGCTGCGTGCCACGCCGCATGGCGAGGTCGAAGCCGCGCTGGCCTGCGGCATGAGCCGCTTCACCCGCATACGGCGCATCCTGCTGCCGGGTGCCCTGCGCCGTGCGCTGCCGGCCTACAGCAACGAGGCGATTTTCATGCTGCATGGCAGCGCGATCGCCTCCACGGTGACGCTGATCGACCTCACGGGCGCGGCGCGTAATGCCTATTCGCAACACTTCGCCCCCTTCGAGGCGTTCACCTTCGCGGGCCTCATCTATCTGTGCATCACCTTTACGCTGGTCGGCCTGTTCCGCCTCGCCGAACGCCGCTGGCTGGCGCATCTGCGGCCGCGCGAAGCGACCTGAGGTGGCGGGCATGACGATCATGCCCCGATGCTTGCTTGGCGGCATTCGACGAACCGCCGTTGCCGCGGCGCCAGCACGACGACGAATTGAGGTGCGCCTGACCTCCCAGAACAGGAAGTCCCGCGCGAGGCTTGCTCAGCGGTACGCCGTCAGCACGTCGCAGCGTGCATGGGCCAGCACATGCTTGGTGACGCTGCCGAGGAGGAGCTCTTCGGTCATGCCGGCGCCGTGCTTGCCGAGCACGATCAGGTCGGCGCCGAGTTCTTCTTCCTGCTCGAGCACGCGTAGCGATGCGTCGCCATGGATCACCGCAGTGCGCCAGGCGCTGCCGGAGATGCCCGCGTCAGCGGCGAACTGACGGAAACGACTCGTGGCGTCCTGCCGCGCCGCGATGCGGTGGCCAAGGATGACGTCTTCGTCCACAAAAGCGTGGCGCAGTTTGCCTTCGTAGGGCAGCTCGAAGGCGTGCATGAGCGTCAGTTCGGCGGTGGGCGCAACCGCGCGGGCGAGGCGTACCGCACCGAGCGACCAGGCAGAAAAGTCGATCGGCACGAGCACCTTGCGATATTGCTCGCGCGGCGGTTGCTTGACGGCGAGGATCGGCCGGCGCACCTTGCGCAGCAAGCGTTCGGCGGTCGCGCCAAGCAGCCACTGGCGTATGAAATCGGTGCCGCGCGCGCCCAGCACCAACAGGCTGGCGTCGAAGCGGTCGGCTTGTGTGACGATGGTTTCGAGCACTGCACCTTCTTCAAGATGCAATCCGGCCGTCACACCCAGCGTTTCGCCGATGTCGGTGGCCAGTTGGCTGAGCGCGTCGTGGGCTTGCGCGCGGACCCGTTCAGCCAGCGCAGCATCCTGGTCGAGAAAAATCTGCTGCAATTCGTCGAGTGCGCCTTTTTCGAGTACATGCAGCAGTTCGAGCCGAGCCCCGGTCTCGCTCGCCAGCATGGCGGCACGCTGGGCCGCGTGGCGGGAGGGCGCCGACAGATCGGTGGTGGCGAGCAGTGTGTGCAGGCGGGTCATTGTGCGATCTCCTGAGGATTGAGCGCATCGATCATGAGTTGCGCGGTGTGATCGGCCGAGTCGAGAATCGGGTTGATGATACGGTTCGCGCCGGCCGCATGCAGTGCCTCGCGGTGAACTTCGTCGCCGACAACGCCGGTGATGATGCCCGGCACGGCCATCGACTTGAGCGCATGGAGCAGGCCGCGATTCGAGTCCCATGTGGGCAACGTGGTGACGATCCACGCTGCCGTCGCCACCGGCAAGGTCTCGAGGAAGGCGGGGTCTTCGCCGTCGCCAAAGCGCACCGCAAAGCCGCGCCGGCGCAGTCGGCGCACTGTTTCGGGGTCGAAGTCCACGCCCATCGCCTCCACGCCGCAATGGCGCAGCCGGGTGAGCAGGTGCTGGCCGTAGCGCCCGAGGCCGAAGATGATGACCTGCGGCGGCGAATCCGGCGGCCGCTGGCGTTCGACTGCCAGCTCGCGGTGGGGGCGGCGCCGCTCGAACAGACCGAGCCACGGCCCAAGCCGCTCGAATAGCGGCTGCGAATACAGAATCATGTAGGTGGACAGGGCGATGGTGACGATGCCCACCAGCGTGGTCAGCCCGAGCGCGTCACTGCCCACATGGCCGAGAGTGATGCCCATCGCAACAAAAATGATCGAAAACTCGCTGATCTGCGCGACCGTGAGCCCGGCCATGAACCCGGTGCGCTTGCGATAGCCCATCGCTCCCATGATCGCCATCACGATGAGTGGATTGCCGATGAGCACGAAGAGCGAAAGCGCCAGCGCGGGCCACAATTCACCACCAAGCGCGGAAAAGTCGAGCTTGGCGCCCAGATCGATGAAGAAAAACAGCAGCAGGAAGTCGCGGATGCCGGTGAGGCGCGCCCCGATCGCGTCGCGATAATAGGTTGATGCCAGCGAGAAGCCGGCCAGAAACGCGCCCGCCTCTTTAGAGAATCCGGCCCACTCGCCGAAGGCCGCCAGCGCCGTGCCCCAGGCAATCGCGAAGATCAACAGCAACTCCTGCGAGCGCGCCATCACGCGCATCAGCGGCGGCAGCAAATATCGCATCAGCACATACAGCAATGCGGCGGCAATCAGCACGCGGCCAAGAATGGACCCGGCCACCAGCCACCACACCGCCTCGCCATCGCCCGCGGCACGCAGTGCGCTCATGGCCATCATGGCCAGCACCACGGCGATGTCCTGCACGATCAGAAAACCCACCGCAATGCGCCCGTGCAGCGAGTCGAGTTCGCGCTTGTCGGACAGCAGCTTGATGATGATGATGGTGCTGGAGAAGGTCAGTGCCACTGCCACATACAGCGCAGTGAGCCAGTCGCGGCCCATCAACATGATCAGCACGAAGCCGATGGCGATGGTGAAGCACAGCTGCCCCAGCCCGGTCGCCAATGCAACCGGCCCAATGTTTCGCACGTGATTCAGGTCGAGCTTGAGGCCGACCAGGAACAGCAACACCGCCACGCCGATCTGGGCGAGCAGGTCGATCTGGTCATGCGATTTCACCAATTCCAGCCCGGCCGGTCCCACGGCGATACCAACCACGATGTAGGCGATCAGCACCGGCTGGCGCAGACGTATCGCGACCGCGCCGACCGCGGCAGCGATCAACAGCAGCAAGGCGAGTTCGGCAAACGGTTCGTACATGCTCATCCCCGTCCGGGCGGCTCGGCATCCTTGGCGGCGCGGCGCGCGCGCGATGTGTTGCGTCGTCGCGCCAGGGTGTGCCATCGCCAGACAAGTGTGATCACGGCGTAAGTCATCAGCCCGGCCAGCGACGCCAGAATGCTCAGGCCGATGACCAGTGGTTTACCCACCGCGCGAAGGCGATCCCAGATACCGGCGTCGGCGTCGATGTCCTGCGCAGTCACGGGGTCGGCGGCATGGGCGGGCAGGGGGTCGCCGGTGATCCAGGTGCCGAGCCGATAGGCGGCGAAGTACACCGGTCCGAAGGTGACAGGGTTGGTGATCAGCGTGCTGGCCGCGGCGGCGGGCACGTTGGCGCGCAGCAACACGGCCGCACCCACCGCCAGCGGGATCTGCGCCACGGGGATGAGCAGACCGAAGAACACGCCCACGGTCACACCCATCGCCACGCCGCGCCGCGACCAGTGCCACAGGCGCGGATGGCCGAGCCAGGGTGCCAGCCAGGCAAGCCATCGATTTGTCAGGATCTGCTCTCGGGTTGGCACTTTGCCGCGCAGGCGCCGGAAGAAGTCCATTCACATGCTCCGAACGTCCAGCCGCCGCAATACGGCCTTCTCGGCCTCGACGGCGAGAAACTTGGCGGCGCCCAGCGCAATGATCGCGCCCCAGGTGGTGACATCGAGGGCCACGGTCTGAAAGACACGCTGCATTGGCGGCGCATAGGTGAACAGCAGCTGGAAAGCGATCAGCAAGACACTCATCCACAAGGCCACCGGGTTGCCGCTAAGGATGTCGCGGCTGAATGCCGAGGCGGTGAAGTGACGCACATTGAACAGGTACACCAACTCGCCGACCACCAGCATGTTGACCGCGGCGGTGCGCGCCGTCTCGAGGCTTCCGCCACGCATCAGCACCCATTCGAACACGGCGAAGGTGACCATGACCATCAACACGCTGACATAGGCGATGCGCGCGGCCAGTACGCGGGTAATCAGCGGCTCGGAAGGCCGGCGCGGCGGCTGGCGCATGACGCCGGTCTCCCCCGGTTCGAACGCCAGCGCCAGTGCCAGCGTGACCGCGGTGATCATATTCACCCACAGGATCTGGCCAGCGGTTACCGGCAGGGCCAGCCCGGCGAACACGGCGATCAGGATCACCCCGGCCTCGCCGCCGTTGGTGGGCAGGATGAACAGCAGCGCCTTTTTGATGTTGTCGAACACCACGCGGCCTTCGCGCACCGCGCGGGCGATGGTGGCGAAGTTGTCGTCGGTAAGCACCAGATCGGCCGCTTCGCGCGCTGCGTCGGTGCCTTTGTGGCCCATGGCGACACCGATGTCGGCCGCCTTCAGCGCAGGGGCGTCATTCACCCCGTCGCCGGTCATCGCAACCAGTTCGCCCTCGGCCTGCAGGGCAGCAACCAGACGCAGCTTGTGCTCCGGGCTGGCACGCGCGAAGACGTCGGTGTGCTGCGCGCGCTGGCGCAGGGCGGCGTCGTCGAGCAATTCGATGGCCTCGCCGGTCAGCGGTGCGTCAGCGACCAGTCCCAGCTGACGACCGATGGCAGCAGCCGTCACGGCGTGGTCTCCGGTAATCATTTTCACCCGCAGACCGGCGCGCTGGCACTGGGCCACGGCGTCGATGGCGGCCTCGCGCGGCGGGTCCATCAAACCGACCAGGCCGAGCAGCGAAAAGCGCGAGGTGATGTCGTCCATTGCCAGCGCGGTCGTGTCCGCTGGCATGTCGCAACGCGCCAGGGCGAGCACGCGCGGGCCGGCGCCGGCCGCGTCTTCCATGCGCGCCTGCCAAGCGGCCGCATCGAAGGGCTGACCGTCGCCAGACTCGACACACAAGGCCAGCACGCGTTCGGGTGCGCCTTTGAGCAGCACGAAGACGTGGCCGTCGTGGTCATGATGCAAGGTTGCCATGAAGCGGTGCTCGGACTCGAAGGGGATTTCGTCCACCCGCGGCGTACTGGCGCTCATCTCGAACGGGTCGAGCCCCGCCTTGAGCGCTAGCGTCAGCAGCGCACCTTCGGTCGGGTCGCCGACCAGCTGCCAGCCGCCCGCCGGATCGTGTTTGAGCCGGGCATCGTTGCATAACAAGGCAGCCCGGGCGAGCGCCTGCAAGCTCGCAATGCGGCCACCGTCGACCGTCTCACCGTCGCACTGAATTCCCCCTTCCGGCGCGTAGCCGGCGCCACTGATCTCAAGCGTACAGCCCGGCAGCATGACGCGCACTGCGGTCATCTCGTTCTTGGTGAGCGTGCCGGTCTTGTCGGAGCAGATGACGGTGACTGAACCGAGCGTCTCGACCGCTGGCAGACGCCGGATGATCGCCCGATTGCGCGCCATGGCGCGGGTGCCGATGGCCAGCACAATGGTAACGATGGCCGGCAAGCCCTCGGGGATCGCCGCCACCGCCAACCCGACCACCGCGAGAAAGATCTCCAGCAGCGGCATGTCGCGCACCACATGGCCGTAGAAGAAAGTGAGCGCCCCGACGGCCAATATGAAGACGGTGATCTGCCGCGCAAACTGATCGAGCCGCCGCGTCAGCGGCGTAGCCAGGCTCTGCACCTCGCCCACCAGCGTGCCGATTCGGCCGATCTCGGTGTTCTGCCCCGTCGCCACGACGAGGCCTCGCGCCTGGCCGAAACCGACCACAGTGCCTGAGTAGGCCATGCAGCGGCGGTCGCCAATGGCGGCGCTTTCGGCGACCGCATCGCAACGCTTGTCGACCGGCAGGGATTCGCCGGTTAGCGCGGCCTCGCTCACGCGCAGGTTCTTTACGCGTACCAGGCGCAGATCGGCAGGCACCCTGGCGCCGGATTCAAGGAGCACGATGTCGCCCGGCACCAGCTCGACCGCATCGATCTCGTGGCGCTCGCCGTCACGCAACACGGTGGCACGACTGGCCAGCATGGCGCGCACGGCCTCAAGCGCCTTTTCGGCTTTACCTTCCTGCACGAAGCCGATCAGGGCATTGATCAGCACCACGGCAACGATCACCCCAGCATCCACATAGTCTTCAAGCGCAAAGGTGATTACGCCAGCGACCACCAGGACATAGATCAGCGGGTTGTGGAACTGCAGCGCCACACGCATCAAGGGACCGCGCCGACGCGGCGCCGCGAGCGCATTGGCACCATGTTTCGCCAGACGCTCGCGCGCCAGTTGATCACTCAGGCCCGAGGCGGCGTCGACACCGAGTAGCTGCTGCGCCCGGTCGACTGACACGGCGTGCCAGGCCGTCGCGGCGATCGGCACAAACGGGGCTTCGGGTTTCATACCAGTTCCATCTTGCAAGGTGGCGCAACGACTGGGTCGCTGGGCTCAGGCGCCATAAATCAACGCTAACGCAAGTGAAGTTCGCTCACGTTATTCCACGTCAACATCGCTACCGACCGCGGGCGATCGCAGCACACCCGAATCACACCCGAATCGCGTTTCCGAAGTCAGACTGGAGACACCCGTACGTGGTTCATTTTCGACTGTCGGCGCCTTGTTCGATGGCTGGCGTGCGGGGAGGCATTTCCGTCGGCCCACGCCGTGTTGCGAACTCACCACACGAAAATCCGCGGTTGATCATCACATTGGGGTGACGCCCAAAGCGGGGCAATTGGCCATTTGCGCGCCTCGCGGCCATTACGCATGCATTTGCGCCGCCGCATGCGCCACACCGCGCGTCGCGATGCATGCGACGCGCAATGCTCGCCCTCGTGTCGTCAATCGGGCATTCTTGTGAGTGTTCCTTTGGCGGCCCGAGCGTGATCTCAATGCTCGACGCGCCCCGCTTTTCATGCGCCATGCTGGATGAACACGCCATCGAACCTTCCTACGGACAATCGCCTGAGACGCCCCGCATGAGCCAACAACTCACCGTCGAAGACCTCTACAAACGCTATGGCGAGCACGAAGTGCTCAAGGGCGTATCGCTTTCGGCCGAAGCCGGCGACGTGATCAGCATCATTGGCGCCTCGGGTTCGGGCAAGAGTACCTTCCTGCGCTGTATCAATTTCCTCGAAACACCTGATGCGGGGCGCATCTGCGTCGCCGGTGAAGAAATCCGCGTCACCCCGGGGCGCCACGGCGAGCGCGCGGTGGCCGACGCGAAGCAGTTGCAGCGCTTGCGCAGCAAGCTCGGCATGGTGTTCCAGCATTTCAATCTGTGGGCCCACATGACGGTGCTGGAAAACGTCATGGAGGCGCCGGTCCATGTGCTCGGGCTGTCGAAGCGGGAAGCGCGCGAACGCGCCGAAGCGTATCTCGACAAAGTCGGCATCGGCCAGTTGCACGGCAGCTACCCGGCCCACATGTCGGGCGGCCAGCAGCAGCGCGTGGCGATTGCGCGTGCGCTGGCAATGGAGCCGGCGGTGCTGCTGTTCGACGAACCGACCTCCGCGCTCGACCCCGAACTGGTCGGCGAAGTGCTCAGGGTGATGCAGGCGCTGGCCGAGGAAGGGCGCACGATGATCGTGGTGACTCACGAGATGGGTTTTGCGCGCGAGGTGTCCACCCAGGTGATGTATCTGCACGAAGGCTTGTGCGAGGAATCCGGGCCCCCCGATCAGGTGTTCGATCACACCCGCAGCGAGCGCCTGCGCCAGTTCCTCTCCGGCAATCTCAAGTAAGGGTGCCGTCGCGCAAAGTTACAGCAGCAGCAGCGTGGCCGCGGACAAGGTGTCGAGTTTGGCCAGTTGCTGCAGCTCGCGCCAGCTTTGATATTCGTTGAAGCCGATCAGCCCGGCGACCAGCAGGATGCCGCAGGCCAGCGCTGGACGCCACAGCGGCCGCCACCAGGGCGTGCGCGCCGGCAGGCGAGCCGCGGCCTGAACCAGCACGGCGTCGCGCAGCGCCGCATCGGGTGGCGGCGCATCGAGGGCGCGCAGGCGCGCGCGCAAGGCCTCATCGGACAAAGCTGCGTTCGCTTCGAGCGGCCTGTGCGGTGGTGTCGGTTTCATCGTTCGATCCATCCAGAACATCCAACGCTGCCCACTCCGCGCGCAAGCGGCGGCGCGCGCGGTGCAGCAGCTGATGCGCGGCGTTGGGCGCAATCTCCAGCGCCTGCGCGATCTCATTTACATCATAGTCCTGCCATGCCCACATCGACAGCACCCCGCGCTGGCGGGCGGGCACGCGCGACAGCGCCGCGCGCAAGCGCTCGGCGTCGACCTGCGCAGCGTGCGCTTCGTCGGGGCGCGGCGCGGCGTCGACCAGGCTGTCGAGCAGCGCATCGTCGAGCGCATCCTCGCGGCGACGCAGGCGGTCGATGCACAGGTTGCGCACCACGGTGAGAAACCAGGTCGATACGCGTGCGCGCGCTTCGAGCCGCGCGCCGTCGCGCCACAAGCGCAGGAAAGCCTCCTGCACCGCATCGTCGGCCTCGTGCGACGAGCCGGTCAGCCGCCAGGCAAGCGCGTGGGCGGACGGCATAAGGCGGTCGACAAGCACTTGCACGGCGTGCTGATCACCGGCCAGCGCGGCGGCGAGCAGGTCGGCGTCGGCGCGCCAACGTGCGGGCAGCAGTGCGCCAAGATTCACAAGTCGAGCCCCTGGGTCACCGATCCAGCCCTTCGCGCCAGCGCCGGCGTTCTTCGGGGCTCATGCGTTCGAGCAGCGCGCGGCGCTCGCGCAACAACTGGCGCCGCTCGGCACGGCTCAGACTGCGCAAGTACTCGCGGCGCTCTGCCTTGATCTCGTCGCGTTCCGCCTCACTCATCTGGCGCCATTCACGGCGCAGGCGTTCGGCAATCTGCACCCGCTGCTCGACCGGCAATGCGCGCAAGGCGTCGCGCAAGCGGGCACGAAAGGCGCGCCGCTCGTCCGGACTGGCCTCGCGCAACTGTGCACGAATATCCTGGCCCAGCGCATGCCGCTCCGCCGGTGGCAGCGCGAACCACTGTTCCAGATCGGGCACCGCCGGCACCGCGGCGAGCGCCGGCAGCGGGGCCAGTGCCAGCAGTACGACAACCGCACCGCGCAAGATGCTACGTCTCATCAATGGTTTCCTTGTCTGCCTTGAACGCTGCTGCGCCCGATCTCTTACGCAAGCGCGTGAAGAAAAAAACCGCCGCGCCGCGTAAGAGATCGGCACGCCGCGCGTTGAATGGTCGAGCGCCGCCATTTTCGGTCGGTGCGCATCAAGGAGAAAATCATGACGCGCCTTCACCTTATCCCCCTGCTCGCCGCGCTGACGCTGCTGCCATTGGGCGCCTCGGCGCAGTCGCTGTCCGAACGCATGGAACAGCGTATCGATAATCGCCAGCATCGTCAGGAGCAACGCATCGACAACGGCGTGCAGAACGGCACCCTGACCGGCCGTGAAACACGCCGCCTGGAACACCAGCAGACACGCATCAACCGCGCCGAAGACCGCGCACTTGCCGACGGCCAACTCAATCGCCGCGAGGCGGTGCACCTGAACCGCGCGCAGAACCGCGCCAGTCGCAACATTTTCCGCCAGAAGCACGACCGCCAGCGGCGCTGAGATCGGCGCGGCTCACACCGCCGCACTGATCCCACAATAACCCGGCGGCGAGGTCGGATGGCATCATTGCTCCATGCCGATAGACGCGTATCGCAAAACCGATCTGGCCGCCGTCGCCGAACTGTTCACCGCCTCGGTGCATGGCCTCGGCGCGTCCGCTTACGATCCTGGACAGTGCGCCGCATGGGCGCCCATTCCACCTGATTTGTGTGCGTGGCGCGAACGCCTTGCGGCGCGTATCACCCTGGTTGCGCGCGACGGTGGCGCGCTCGCGGGCTTCATCGCCTACACGCCCGAGGGCCATATCGACTTGCTTTTCGTGGCCCCCGAACAGGCGCGCCGCGGCATCGCATCCCAACTCTACGGCCACGCCGAGCGCGACCTGATCGCGCGCGGCGCCGAGGCGCTGACGACCTATGCGAGCGTGGTCGCGGCACCCTTCTTCTCACGCCACGGCTTCGACATCGTTACCGCGCAAACCGTGCAACTTCGCGACCACGGGCTGGTCCGTTTTGCAATGCGCAAAACGCTGCGCCCGCCCGCTTGAGGCGACACCGATAGCGCTTGCACTTGGGGCGGCTTCGCGAGACGATCCGCTTCTGCGCTCCCAGCCGCTTATTGATTACCGCGCATGCCACCGTTGTGGCCAACGCCCACCCGCGAGGATTTACCATGGCGCGACTTCGAATCGTCCACACGACCGTCTACAGCTACAGCGAGCCGGTGCAATTCAGCGAGCACCGCTTCATGTGCCGCCCGCGCGACAGCCACGACATGCGGCTGATAGAAACCGGCATCACCATCAACCCACCGGCCACCCTGCGCTGGGTGCACGACGTGTTTGGCAACTCGGTCGCCCTGGCTGCATTTGCCGACACAGCGAATGAACTGTCGTTCGAATCGAGCTTCGTCGTCGAGCACTTTCCCGACGCTCCGGATGTGTCGCTGATCGAGCCCTACGCCGAAACGCTGCCCTTCAGCTACGACGCCAGCGAGATGCCTGATCTGGCGCGCACCGCCGAGCGCGAATATGTCGATCCTGAGCACCGCGTCGACGCGTGGGTGCGTGACGTGCTTGACGCGGCTGGCACCGACAACACGCTGGAGGTCCTGATCGCCATGACGCGCGCGATCAAGGCGCAGTTCATCTATCAGGCGCGCGACGCCGAAGGCACGCAGACGCCCGTGCAAACCCTTGAAATGGGCAGCGGGACCTGCCGCGATTTCGCCTTGTTCATGATGGAAGCAGCGCGCAGCCTCGGCCTTGCGGCGCGTTTCGTCTCTGGCTATCTCTATGATGAATCGCTACTCGAAGGTTCCCAAGGCATGGTCGGCGGCGGCGCCACGCATGCCTGGGTGCATGTCTACCTGCCCGGCGCGGGTTGGTTGCCCTTCGACCCCACCAACGCGATTATCGGCGGCCGCAACCTGATCCGCGTCGCGGTCGCCCGCGACCCGTCCCAGGCCGCGCCACTCACCGGCGGTTTCATTGGCCCCACCGATGCCTTTGTCGGCATGACCGTGGACGTACAGGTCACGGTCGAAGGCGACAACGCCGGGTGAACAATCGCCGCTTGAGCTTGCGGACTGGCCGCGACATCGTGGTGCGGGTCGGCACCCGAGTGAACATGTGGGTCAAACGGCGGGCGGCACCCTGGCAGAAGCAACGGTGTCCGACCACAGCGGCGCACCCCCTGCGGCCAGATAAGAGAGATAGGCCCGCAGATCGAACTCCAACCGGTGGTAGGCCGGTTCGATGTGCTGGCACAACTGGTAGAACGCGCGGTTGTGCTCACGCGCCTTCATGTGCGCGAGCTCGTGCACCACGATCATGCGCAGGAATTCGACGGGCATGTCGCGAAACACCGCCGCCACGCGAATCTCCCGCTTCGCCTTGAGCTTGCCACCCTGCACCCGCGACACCGCGGTGTGCGTGCCCAGCGCCCGTGCCAGCACTTGCAAGTTGCCGTCGTAGAGGACCTTGCTCAGCGGGCCGGCGTTGCGCAGGTGCGCCGCCTTCAGCGCCATCACGTAGTCGTACAGCGCCTTGTCGGTGCGCACCGCATGCGCGAGCGAATACTTGTCGCGCAGCAGGCCGGCCAGCCGATCCTGCGCGATCAGTTCGCTCACCTGGGCGACCAGCGGTGCCGGGTAGCCGGCAAGGTAGTTGGGCGGTGCTTTGGGGCGCATGGTCAGAAATAATCAGATTATCGTAGCCCGGATGCAGCGCAGCGGAATCCGGGAACGCGCGTGCGCGTCTCCGGTCGCGGGCGAATGGTGGTTCGCCGCGACGGGGTGTGGCACCCCAGCGGGGGTGCAATGGCACAGAAACGTTACCATGCAAGCCAGGCTGCCGGCGCTGAGGGTGGGAGAAAAAGCGCCGAATCCCGACCACGGAGCAGCGATCGCCGCAATCCGCGATTGCAGACGCTTCACGGTGCGTGCCCTTTTCAGTGCCAGAATCGCACACGAATCGGGCGAACAAGAAAAGGAGTCAAAACGATGCGTAGAGCAGGAAGAACTCTTGTCGGTGTGGCACTGGGCGCACTGGCGTTTGCGCAAGCGTCCGCGCAAGACGAAGCCCCGGCGGTCACGCAATTCGTGGAACTGTTCGCGCCGAATGTGATCGTCGGCACACCTGAAACGGTGCCCTGCACGCTGTCGGGCGGCACGGCGGCGAACTGCCTCAGTCTGACAGTGCGCGCCGCGGTGGGGACCGGCGATGTCGGCCCGTGGTGTCCACGCACGATTTCC
Organism: uncultured Rhodocyclaceae bacterium; assembly: GCA_965367985.1. Classification (GTDB taxonomy): domain Bacteria; phylum Pseudomonadota; class Gammaproteobacteria; order Burkholderiales; family Rhodocyclaceae; genus Nitrogeniibacter. The sequence continues at coordinate 2,208 of CBDULG010000007.1, read as the reverse complement.
GACGGCCCCGACAAAGCCGGCATATGGCTGCATGACGGCACCGTACACGATGCCGACGGCCCATTTGTGGAACGCTTGGCGACCTTCTACGACGATCCGGCCTGGCAGCTTTTCGATCCCGCAACCGGCAAGGTCCGCGTGACCGACACCAAGGCGGCCTGCGAAGCGGCGGCACGGCCCGATGTCGATCCGGCGTACCACAACCACTGCGTGGAATGTGCGCTTGCGGAAGTCGAGGGCGAGCTGCTGACGACCTATGTGATCCCGCTGCATCCAATGCCGGCGGACACGCCCGGGCAGGTGCGCGGGGCGGGCGGCGTCGGCGTCGCCTTCAACGGCGTCAAGTTCGATGCGCCAGCCCCCGCGGCGGCAATCCTCGCCGCGCACACCATCGCACCGTTCGACGATTGTGGCGGCCATGTGAACCCGCACGACGGTTACCACTATCACGCTGCCGCCGGGTGCAGCCCCGAGGTGGCAAGGGTGGCCTCGCACGCCGCCATCATCGGCGTTGCACTGGACGGCTATTTACTTGCCTCGCGGCTTGGCCCCGATGGCAAGGTGCCCGACGATCTGGACCCATGTCAAGGCCATGTCACCAAGGGTCTGGGCTATCACTATCACGCCGGCGCGATCGGATCGAATCAGACCATCGCATGTTTCAAGGCCGAAACGGGCTGCGCGATCGCCGGCAACGGGGGCGTTTGCGATGCGTCCCAGCAACGTGGTGGCCCGCCCGACGGCGGGGGCCAACCGCCGGATTTCTCCGCGGCCGCCGCAACGCTTGGTGTATCGCACGAAACCTTGCAACAGGCCCTGCATGAGGCCGGTGGCCCCGAAGCCGATCTGGCCGAGGTGGCAAAACGGCTCGGCGTCGGCGAGGACGACCTGCGGCGCGCCCTGCCGACACCGCCGGACTGTGCGCGTCAGTAGACCTCCTTTTTGTCTCCGTTTTGCCTCCACAATCTGCCGCTAAGGTGGTGGCCCACGTGATCAAGAAGGAAGGACTCCATGACCCAATCGACAACCCGCGTCGCCGCGATCTGCGCCCTCGCATTGAATCTGCTGATGGCCGCGCCCGCCGGCGCCCAGAATCAGCCGCCACGCAACGGCCGCATGTCCGGACCACCGCCCGAGGCGCTGCAAGCCTGCGCCGAAAAAGCGGTGGAAGACGCATGCACGATGACGCCGCGCGGCAGGCAAACGGTCGAAGGGCGGTGCGTGAGCACCCCCGAGGAAAAGCTGGCCTGCCTGCCCAATGGGGTCGACCAGCCACCCAACCGTTGAACGTTGATCGTTGAGGCGTTTACCGGGCGCGGCGTTGGTTACGGCTCGAAGGCGTAGCCAACGCCGTAGACCGAACGGATGGGATCGAATCCGGGATCCTGCGCCTTTAACTTGGCGCGTATGTTCTTGATGTGACTGTCGATGGTGCGGTCGATGACCGTGCTGTCATCCGGAAAGGCGCGATCGAGAATCTGCGCGCGGGAGAACACCCGACCCGGCCGGTCGAACAGCACCTGAAGCACCTGGAATTCGCGCCGTGTCAGATCGACCGGCACGGCGTCGAGCCGCACGATCCAGGCTTCCGCGTCGAGGACCATCCGCGGTACGTCGGCGCTTTCGGATGACGTCTCGCGCAAGCTGCGGCGCAGCACCGATTTGACCCGCGCGACCAGTTCGCGCGGCGAAAACGGTTTGCAAACATAGTCGTCACCCCCCAGTTCCAGCCCCAACAGGCGGTCGATCTCCTCGCTGCGGGCTGTCTGAAAGATGATCGGCACATCGCTGAACGCCCGCACTTCGCGGCAGATCGACAGACCGTCCTTGCCCGGCAACATCACGTCCAGCACGACCAGATCGGGGCGGGTGCGGCGGATATGTTCGACCGCGCCGCCCCCCTCGGTGAGGATTTCGGCCGCCATGCCGGACTGGCGAAGATAGTCGGCGACGATCTCGGCCAGCGCGGGTTCGTCCTCGACAATCAGGACGCGTCTGAGCGGATGGGTGCTGGGTGGTTTCATGGGGCTTCTGTGGATTGGGGCAGTGCAACCGTCATCGTCAGCCCGCCCAAGGCCGAAGCCTCGGCCGAGAGGGTTCCGCCATGGGCGGTGACGATTGTCTTGCAGATCGACAGGCCCAGTCCCGAACCGCCGGACGCCCGGTCGCGTGAAGCGTCGGCACGGTAGAAGCGGTCGAAAAGCCGGG